>JAQBNG010000009.1 GCA_028288675.1 Flavisolibacter sp.
GTTTGAAGACACCCTTCATTTAAAAACGATTGAAACAACTAACATCATTCCTGTTGATTTGAATTCACTTCTTTACAGGTACGAACATATTTTAAGCCACGCCGCTAAAGCAGCAGGGCAAAATGCAAAGTCTGATAGCTATCAGCAAAAAGGAGAAAAGCGCAAAGCCGCTTTGCTAAAATATTGCTGGAATAATGACCAGAGCTATTTTTTCGATTATGATTTCAAACAAAAACAAACAACCGGTAAATGGAGCCTTGCCGGTGCGATGCCTTTGTTTTGCAATGCAGCAACAGAGCAACAGGCGGCGGCCGTTAAAAAAGTTATTGAAGAAAAGTTTTTAAAAGATGGCGGTGTGGTTACTACCATTTACAAAACCGGCCAGCAGTGGGATGCGCCAAATGGCTGGGCGCCGCTGCAATTTATTACGGTACAAGGATTATCTAATTACCAGCACAACGACCTGGCCCGCACCATTGCCGAACGCTGGATGACAGTAAATGAAAAAGTATTTAAATCAACCGGCAAAATGCTTGAAAAATATAATGTAGAAGACATCACCCTGATAAGCGGCGGCGGCGAATATCCCACGCAGGATGGCTTTGGATGGAGCAACGGCGTGTACCTAAAGTTTTATGAGATGTTCAAAACCAAAACATCTTTCTGATTAGCCGGTCAGCTGTTGCAGGAAGCAGTTATGGTCGAGGTCATATATTATAGGTTGTCAGGCTAGATCCCGGTATATACTTTTCAGTTTACCTGTGCTTTAATTGTCATCGCAATGCTGTTAGTATTACCGTAAAGGTTTCAAAATTAAAAGATGGCGCAGAAATTTTAGTTCCTGTTAATGGAGGACATTAATTATGGAAGGTTACAAAAAAGCAATCGAACTTCTTCATGCAGCCAGTACACCAAACGGCTTCGTGGCAGCCGTAAAGGAAGAGGATAACTACCGTCGCATCTGGACAAGAGACAGCGCTTTATGCGGACTGGCAGCATTAAGCACAGATGACGATGCACTCAAACTAACCTTTAAAAGATCTATTGAAACCGTTTTCCGTAACCAACATGCGGCCGGATTTATTCCAAGTAATGTTAGTCCTATTGGTGATAATGTGAGCTATGGAAGTGTGGTAGGCCGGGTAGATAATCATGCGTGGATCATCATCAGTGCCTGCATGTATGCGCATGTACAAAACGAATCGGATTGGCTGCACCAGTTTGAAGGTGGTATTGCAAAAAGCTTTGCTTTAATGTGCGCCTGGGAGTTTAATGGCAAGGGCTTAATGTATGTACCGCAAAGCGCCGATTGGGCAGATGAATACCATTATCACGGCTATATTTTATATAACCAGCTATTGCGGTTGTGGGCATTAAAATGTGCTGCTAAAATGTTTGCTGTTGATGAATATGTAGCAGAAGCCTATCGTGTGCAAACGGCTATAGAAAAATATTTTGGCGGCCATGAATTTTATGCTTCGCAGGTTGAACGGCTGTGGAAAGGGAAAGATGTTCCTTATTGGACGATGGGTTTTACTACCTCTCACCTTTACACACAATTTGATTTACAGGCCAATGCACTTGCCTTGTTGTTGGAAGTGGGGGATGAGTACCGCCAGCAGAAAACCGTACAATATATCAAACAACTTTTTAGCAATAGCCTCCTGCCTTCTTTTTATCCAACAATTGAAAATGATGATAAAGAAATGGCTGAACTTAAAGCCAACTATGCGTTTCGCTTTCGCAACCAACCATATGAATTTCACAACGGTGGCTTATGGCCGGTATGGAATGGTTTTGCGGCGATGTGTTTATCAAAGTATGATGAACAATTATCGGTGCAATTAAATAAAGCGATCATGGAAACCTGCAGCCGCGATGGCTGGCAGTTTAATGAATGTTATCATGGCAAAACCGGTAAAGGTATCGGTGTGCCGCATTGTGCCTGGAGCGCAGCCGGCGCTGTTCTAAGCCAAAACACTGACTTAATTTCAAAACTGATTCTGTAGTATGCCGATAGAACTGGTTCAGACAATAAACGAAATTGTGAAATATGGTATAGAGCCAAACCTGGCTGTAATTGACAGAGACAAATTGCTTGAGAAAAACCTGGTTAAAATAATATCCCTAAGAAACTGCTACTCTGGTAAAAGAATTGCAACAGTCATTTTCTAAAACCCCAAAGTGTATGAAAAAGCTTTTAAGTATAATAGTCATCAGCATCTTATTTACCGCCTGTAACAATGATAAAACCGCTACCCCGGAATCAGCGCCTACCACCACCAATGTTCAAAATGTAAACGGCAACCAGCCCGATACAACACAAGGAATTACACTGGACAGCCGCCAAACTTCTGATACCTCAAAAATCAGGGATACAACACCTCGTTGAACCAGCTAAACTCAGCCGGCCTTTGTATTGCCTTGCTATTTCGGGGAAGGATTTACTATTTTACTAGCTAACCTGGACGGCGGCTTCAGCCAATTTCTGTTTAGTTGATGCCGTCCAAAAAACAGTTTCTATAAAATAAAACCCCATACTAAAGTACGGGGTTTTATAAGTAAATAAACGGTTTCAGAATAGTGTAAAACCTTCGGGCTTACACCTTTAAATTTTTCATATAAACGGCATCCTCTTTAGCGGCTGCCAGCGGGGTTGTTCCGTTGTAAGCCTCTTGTTCTACAATAAAGTACTGCATTCCGTGTTCACTGCCTGCCTTTAAAATAGGAGCGAAGTCAATAGAGCCGGTACCTAAAACAACCGAGGCGTCCATATCAGTTGCAGATGCTCCTTTTTTACGGTCTTTTACGTGACCTAACCGGAAACGGTCTGGATATTTTTTGAACCAGGCTTCAGGGTCTTGTCCTGCAGTAACTACCCAATAAATGTCCATCTCAAAATCAACAGTGTCCTTGTTAGTTCCCTGCATCATTACATCCTGCGGTAGTTGTCCCTCTAATGGCTTAAAGCTGTAATCGTGATTGTGATAAGCAAAGCGAATTCCATTCTTCTTACATACTTCTCCGCGCTGGTTAAATGTATCGGCAAAACGCTTATAATCATCCAGAGATTTTTGCGGACCCAGGTAAGGCGCAATTAAGTAGCTCATACCAATTGCAGCCGCTTCAGCCGCTTTGCGGTCAAAGTCCTTATTAATATCGCAGTGGCTTGTTACGACCTTCATTCCCAGGTCATCCATCAGCTTTTTGAACTCCGTATTGGTCATTCCCCAGAACATGCCTTTTTCACCTTCGTAACTTTCAATTTGCTTATAGCCAAACGAGGCTACCTGCGTCAGTATAGCTTTCGGGTCTTTTGGCAGCACATCACGAAGTGTATAAAGCTGAAGTCCAAAATTTTGATTAATGGCTTTAGCCGCATTAGATGTTTTACACGAAGGCAGGTAAGCACTCAATAAAATTCCTGAACCCGCAAGGCCTATGTTTTTTACAAAGCGTCTTCTGTTGTATTCCATAATGATTGTGTTAATGAAATTTTTTGGGCGTGTCGGCGCCGCGCCGCCGGGCTATGCACTACAATCTTTTTGGGAGGCCCAAAAAGGATTTGCGTTTCTATCCCTCACGCAAACAGCCGCCTCACCCTAACCTTCTCCTTGCAGAGAGGTAACCGCACACAGACCCTTTCTTTGCGGAGTAACTGAAATATATTTTGAATCGTCTAAAAGCTTGGGCTGCGTTTAGGACTCCCTCTCTGGCCTCGCCACCTTCTCCCTCGGGAGAAGGAAAGCGGAAACTTATCTAATTTGGATAGGGCAGGGCGAGGTTACGCCCAGGCCTTGTCACCTTTTTTATAGGGAGCACAACCGTCATAACGGCCAGGCACCGGTACATAACGCAATGCTTGTTTAGCACCTACTTCCGATGTAAAAAAGCCAAGCATGGTTAATTGCTTCATCATGGTAAAGTAATGAGGCGATTTCTTTTGCTTCACATATTTGGCATCAGCCTTTTGCTTGTCGTTTTCCTTCGTATTAAAATCACCCACTTCTTTTTGAAAGTCCTTTGCTTCTTTGTCAATGGCTATCAATAGCTCCTTTCGTTGTTCAGGAGTAATGCTCATAAAGGTTTTATCATACTTCTTTTTACTAACGTCATTCAACTTATCCAGCCCTTCCTTAAATGCTTTTTGGTCGCCTTCTTCGTAGCAATCATTCACCATCACCGTCATAAAGCTTCCAACTTTAGCCGCCTTGGCGCCAGGGGTAGAAGTGGCTGGTAAAATGGTTTCAGCTATTTCATCCATGTACGCAATTTGCTCCGGCGACCAGTCCTGCGTTTTGCCCGTTTCAGATTTACACCCTAACATAAAAGCGTTGCCACCAACTAAGGCGCCGCCCATCAAAAGCGAAATGTATTTAACGGCTTCTCTGCGTTCCATTTTTTTTATATTTACAGTTTATACTAATTGTGCTGGTCACTTAAAAGTTTACAGTTTGCATCGTTATTGCCAATAGCAAATTGCCTGTTGCCAATTACCTGCCCACTCATGCCTTCAGGCTATATCCCTGCCGGTATTCTCTCTTCACAAACTTATTCACATCATCCAGATTCGTTACCCTCATGGCATTATTATCCCAAAGTAATTTTACGTTTCTTCCAGGATAAGTAAACCCTTTTCCATCGGCCCTGGCGATTTGCACATCATGTGCTCTTATCGCAAGGTTGGCCATCAGTAATGCCTCTGTTAATGGCCCGGCTATCTCAAATGGCGAGCTCAGTTCCTTTTTGCCATAACCCGCAATTGCGGCTTCTACCCACTGCGCATAATGGCCATTGGCGCCACCGGCTACGCGGGTATATTTTTGCTTGCTTTTTACTTCTGCTGTTCTTGACGTAGGTAACAACTTTGGATCAGCGCCATACGTACCGCACATCATCTTTCCTTTAGAACCTATAAATAAGCAACCATTACCACCATCGCCAAAAAGTTCATTCGCACCTAATTCATCCGGACGTTCGGGTTGTATGCCGCCATCCATCCAATGCAACGTAACAGGCCCTTTGGTTTTTGATGTTTTGGGAAAGTTCATCGTAACATGGCTTGAAGGCGGGCAGCTTTCTGGAAAGTTACCCCGCTTAAATTCATCAATATAAACGGTGCCAACGCTGGCCTGTACATCGTTTATATATTGCAGATTCAAAACCCTAAATGCAGGTTCAACTAAATGACAGCCCATATCGCCCAAAGCACCGGTGCCATAATCCCACCAGCCACGCCAGTTAAAGGGAACAAGCTTTTCTACATAATCTTTTTGCGGTGCTGTGCCCAACCATAGGTCCCAATCTAAACCCTGCGGAACAGTTGCTTTTGTTGTTGGCCATGGAATACCCTGCGGCCATACCGGGCGGTTGGTCCAGCTATAAACGGTATGCACATCACCAATAACGCCATCATCATACCATTCCATTAGCTGCCGTACACCATCACCCGATGCACCCTGGTTACCCATCTGCGTTACTACCTTATAACGCTTTGCCGCATCGGTTAAAACACGGGCTTCATATACATCATGCGTAAGCGGTTTTTGCACATACACATGCTTACCTAATTGCATAGCAGCCAATGCCTGAACGGCATGGTTATGATCGGGAGTGGATACGGAAACCGCATCAAAGTTTTTGCTTTCTTTATCCAGCATTTCCCGCCAGTCTTTATAATACTTTGCTTTGGGAAAAGCTGCTACTGTTTTAGCTGCACGACGATCGTCTACATCGCACAAAAAACCAATGTCGGCTTTGCCACTTTTAAAGAAGGCAGCAATGTCACTTTCGCCTTTGCCGCCCACGCCTATACCAGCAACAATTAAACGATCACTCGGTGCTACAAACCCGCGGCCTAGTACATGGCGGGGGATAATAAAAAATCCGGCAGTAGCGATGCCTGTGTTTTTTAAAAAGTCTTTTCTATTCATGATCGAAAGAATTAATTTTTATTTTTTTATGCCAGGAACGAATATCTATTTAGCGTTTGTTGCAAGTTTGCTGAACTTGTTTCGTACACTCTTATATGTTCGTATTGCCACTCAACCCATCTACAACTTTGTTGGCGACAGGCTGAGGTGAGGTTTACAAATTTCCTTTCTTCAATTCACTTACCGCAAAATCTGCAGCTCTTGCTGTCAAGGCCATATAAGTAAGCGAGGGGTTTACACAAGCTGCCGATGTCATGCAGGCGCCATCAGTCACGAAAACATTCTTCGCATCCCAAACCTGGTTGTTGCCATTCAACACCGATGTCTTTGGATCACGGCCCATTCTTGCAGTTCCCATTTCGTGAATGCCCATGCCAGGTGAATAGCCGGAGTCAAATGTGTTTACTTTTTTCACACCCGCTATTTCAAGCATTTCTTTGGCATCGTTCATCATATCTACCCGCATCTTTTTCTCATTGTCTTTAATCTCACAATCAATAGCCAACACTGGTAAGCCCCATTTATCGGTTTTGGTTTTGCCGCTTTTATCGGTTGTTACCTTACCATCTTTATCATAAAGACTTTTATCAAGAGTAATGCGGTTCTCATGATACGGAAGCATCTCGCCAAAGGCAGTAATACCCATCGTCCATTGGCCCGGTTCTGAAAGGGCATCTTTAAATTCGCCGCCAATATTTAATTCGGCAACCTCACGTCCCCATCCTTCCCTGCTGGCGCTGCCCTGGTAACCAAAGCCGCGGAGGTAAGGCCTGTCGTTACCATTTAGGTTTTGATAGCGTACAACATATACGCCGTTTGCACGCTTGCCATAATAATATTTGTCTTCGTAACCTTCTACCTTACCCGAAGCACCGCAACGGAAATGATGATCCATCAGGTTATGGCCTAGCTCACCACTGCTGCTTCCGAGGCCATCAGGCCATATATCAGTAGCAGAATTCATGAGCACCCAGGCAGAATTTAATGCTGACGCGTTTACAAAAACAATCTTTGAAAAATAATCGTAGGTCTGGTTGTTTTCAGCATCTAAAATTCGTACACCTTTCGCTTTTTTTGTATCCTTATCGTAGAGGATTTCTTTTACAATAGAAAAGGGGCGAAGCGTAAGATTACCGGTTGCCATCGCAGCAGGCAAAGTAGCAGATTGCGTACTGAAGTAAGCTCCATATGGACAACCCAGCCAGCACTTGTTTCTATATTGACAGGCGGTTCTATCATGGTGTGCCTGCGTGATATTGGCTACACGGCCAATGATCATAGAACGGCCCATTTTTTCTTTAATTCGTGCCGCTACGTCTTTCTCCACGCAGTTTAATTCCATAGCCGGCATAAACTTACCATCGGGCAGTTGTGGTAAGCCTTCCATTGAACCGCTGATGCCGGCAAATGTTTCGGCATAGTCGTACCAGGGAGCCATCTCTTTATAGCGAACGGGCCAGTCAACTGCTATGCCATCCCTTGCATTGGCTCCAAAATCAAGGTCGCTCAATCGATAGCTTTGACGACCCCACATTAACGAACGGCCACCTACATGATAGCCGCGAAACCAGTCGAAACGCTTTACTTCTGTGTACGGACTTTCTTTATCCTTCACCCAATAGTCAAGATTTATTTCGTTAAGCGGATAATCTCTTTTAAGCACCGGGTAATCGGCAATCATTTGCTGCGTACGCCCGCCGCGGTGGGCAAACTCCCATGAATCTTTGTTGGCATTCACATAGTCTTTAACGTGTTCAATGTTGCGGCCACGTTCGAGCATTAAAACTTTCAGTCCTTTTTCAGTTAGTTCTTTTGCGGCCCAGCCACCGCTGATGCCGGAGCCAACAACAATCGCATCGTAAGTATTATCTGCCATAATCGTTTTACATTTTAATTTTTAGTGAGCAATCAATAAATAATGGGTGAAAGTTTTAAAGAAAGAGTAAATAATATTTTACTCTGAAGCGAGTAATTCGTCGTGTAGATGTCAGGTTTTTGGAACAAGCTTTTAAATTTTACAAATGTGTATTAACGATACCAGATACTGAGCGGTAAGGTAAGCATTTATAGAAAACACAAACATCATTACAGCAAAGGAATTTCAGTTTTTTTATAAAAGATTGTTTTGCCTTTTGCCCTGCCTGTTTTTATCATTTCATCGGCGCCGGCAGAAGCGCCGCCAATTCGCAGAACGGCATCGCAGCGATCGATCAATTGAACGGCAACCGGGTGAAAGATCTCATTGAAGATTTCATCGCCGGTTTCTTTTGAGCCTGCAGCTTCTATTAGAGGTAATGCAAACCATTCGCCCAGCACTGGCAAGTGACCCATGCGGTAAATTTCCAAAGCAGTATCCGACATGGCTTTCACATTTGCAGCAATAAGTTGTGGGTCATCATTAGTACCCGAACGATAAGGGCCGGCAACTAATATCATCATTGAACCTTTTGTTTCCATTGCAAAAATTTTGGGCGTATATGTAGCGACTCTCATCCCTGCTTTTATTAAAATGGTGTCTTTTATACGTCGCAAATCTTAATGGCTGCTTTCAAGGCTGCAATTTTTGTTTCGTTATCCTTACCTGTGGGTATAAATTCCTGTGCGGTATAACCTTTAAAGCCAGTGGCGATAATTGCTTTCATGATTGCAGGATAGTATAATTCCTGTGTTTCATCAATCTCATGGCGCCCAGGAACACCTCCAGTATGGTAATGCCCAAAATATTGATGATTATCGGTAATAGTTCTTATCACATCGCCTTCATCAATCTGCATGTGATAAATATCGTAAAGAAGCTTAAAATTTTCAGACCCGATCTGCTTGCAAAGTCCAACGCCCCAAGCCGATCTATCGCACATATAATCCTTATGGTTTATTTTACTGTTGAGCAGTTCCATCTGAATGATAACACCTCTCTTCTCTGCCAACGCCATTATTTTTTTAAGTCCTTCTGCAGAAGTTTTCATACCTGCCTCATCATCCATGCCCTTACGGTTGCCACTAAAGCAAATCAAATTTTTATAACCGGCATCAGCAACCAGGTTAATATGTTCTGTGTAATTTTTTATCAGGGTTGAATGATATTGCTTGTCGTTCCAGCCTTCGGTTAAACTGATCTCGGCGCCATTGCACATGGATGAAAAAATGCCATGCTTTTTTAAAATGTCCCACTCTTTTGGGCCTACCAGGTCAATGGCGGCGAACCCTAATTTGTTTACCGCTTTACATAGGTCTTCCAATGGTAAAAAATTATACGTCCACCTGCAAACAGAGTGATTGATGGTCCCTTTCAATTTTTGGTTTGTTTGTGTTGATGAAGATGTGCAGGTGGCAAAGCTATTTACCGAAGTCATAGCAAGGCCGCTTAGCGCCAATTGTTTTAAAACGTTTCGTCTGTTGATGGACATGATAAATAATGTTAAGCGGTTTGTAATGCTTCTGTTTTGCGCAGGGTTGTTTTATTGCGGCTGCGCATGTAAACATTCAGGAGAATAAACGCAACTATCAAGATGATGGGAATGGTCATGGTAACATTAATGATTTCAGGGCCTGCGCCTTTTTTTGCCTCATTATAAGCAGTAGCCATTTCAGAACCGGTAGCTGCATTTGCATAAGTGCTCATCTCTGCACCTACAGGTAATTTACCTGCCACCAGCCTATCATAATAGCCGCCCATAAACATCATATAAATAGCAACGGCAAACATGCCGGCGCCTCCCATCAGGTTCAAGCCAACAGCACCGGTCTTGGGTAAATTTTCTGCAACAAAGCCCAGCATTGTCGGCCAGAAATAACAAACCCCGATACCGAAAATTATTGCTCCCACAAAAAGAGTATTGCCTGTTGTATGCCCAAGAATATACAAGCCAATGGCAGAAAAAATAGCGGATATCAGTAACACGCCTGCAGGTGAAAAGCGATGCACCACCGGCCCAGCAAAACCCCTTCCAATTGCCATGATGCCGGTTTCAATGGTAAGCAACAACAAAGCATTTTCTGAAACATTTTTGAGTAATACATCAATCCACTGGCCGGTAAATAATTCTGTGATAGCCGTACCAAACATGAGGATGATCATACAAAGAAAAAGAGGGTTTAATAAGGAGCGATACATCTCTCCTGTAGAAACACCTGCTGCCACTCTCTCTGTAACAGGAAATTTTAATTTAGAAAAAAGATAACCATAGATAAGTGTAGGAATGATCATCACACCCACCTGGAGTTGCCAAAGATTAATGCCGCCAACAGAGTTACCAAATGCTTTGCTGGTAAAATAAACAATCAGGCTGCCAATGAAAATGCCACCCGGAAACCACAAGTGAAAGTGATTTAGCTTGGTGGTTTTGTTTTCGGTATATAAAGAAGTAACTAATGGATTGCAGGCGGCTTCCACTGTTCCATTGGCAAGGCCGATGCACAGCGTTGATACAAATAAACCCGTATAGCTTTTAGCTACGATGGTTAAGATGATGCCAATGATATGCAATAGAAAAGACATCACCAGCAAGCGCTTCATGCCTATTACATCCACTAAAAAGCCACCAATGATAACGGCAAGAGGAAAGCCCCAAAATGCAGTTGCTGAAATGCTGGCTAATTCTGCGGCGGTAAGACCGAACTCTGTTCCAAGCGTTCCTAAAATACCGGCACGTATGCCAAAAGAAAGTGAAGTAACCAAAAGAGCCAGGCAACTGGCGATAAAAAGTTGTTTACGATTAATTGAGTTCATACGCTTGGTTGTTTAAAAGATAGAAGCAGGTTGTTATTCAGAAAATTTATTATTGATACTTAGAAATATTTACCAGACAGTCAATCATGTAAGCTTCGTTGCCGCCAGACCGGTTTCAGCCTCTCCTTCCGTAATCTGTTTCTTCTCCTTACTATTAAAGAATAACGCAAAAATCAGTAACACCGCAAAAGCAATTCCTGCCGGTATCAGCCAAATCATTTTATAGTCAAAAACATTCTCCGAAATTTTATAGGCATCGGTAATTTTTCCGGCAACTGCAAATCCAATCAGCATACCAACGCCATATGTAGCCAGCGTTATCAATCCCTGTGCGGCGCTTTTATATTGCTCGCCTGCTTTTGAGTTGGTGTAAATCTGTCCCGATACAAAAAAGAAATCGTAACAAATACCATGTAGCGCTATACCAATCAGCAGCATAAAACTTAAATCACCTGCATCGCCAAAGGCAAATAATACATAGCGAACAGCCCAGGCAAGCATACCTATTAAAATCGTTTTCTTAAACCCAAAGCGTGAAAAGAAAACAGGCAGTAAGAGTAAAAAAAGCAATTCCGAAACTTGCCCGATAGCCATCTTGCCTGTTGGTCTACCCATACCGATATTTGATAAAAAAGGATGTGCGGTTTGGTAGTAAAAAGCAAGTGGTATGCAGATTAGGATAGAAGCTATAAAGAACACGGCAAAATTTCTATCCTTCAATAAACCAAGGGCATCTAAGCCTAATAATTGTCTTATACTTACTTTTTCACCAGACCGCTTTGTAGGTGGTGTTTTTGGTAAGGTAAAACTGAACAAGCCTAACAAAAGCGAAGCTGCTCCCGACATCAAAAAAGTATTTTTTAGCAAACCCTGTTTTGTATTTTCAGGGCTGTCCCAATGAAACAAATAGCTGATAAGCAAACCGGCAATGATCCACCCCAAAGTGCCGAAAACCCTGATACTTGAAAACTCTTTTTCCGGGTTGCTCATTTGATTAAACGAGACGGAATTTACCAAGGCTAACGTAGGCATATATAGAATCATGTAAACCAAGACATAGGGGTAGAAAACACTGATGTCGGTTGAATTATATAGTTGATACATAAGAAAAGCACCGGCAATATGCAAGGCGCCTAATATCTTTTCCGCATTGATGTACTTGTCTGCAATAAGACCAATGATAAACGGCGCAATAATAGCGCCCCAGGATTGCGTTGAAAACACATTGCCACTTTGTGCTCCGGTGGCGTCAAGGTTGTTAGTAAGATATGTTCCCAATGTAACAAACCATCCACCCCAGATAAAAAAATTTAAAAACATCATTATAGACAACTGTATGCGGATAGTTGATTTCATGCAAAGGTGATTAGGGTTGAAACTGAAACAAGAAAATATAGCAAGCGGTTACAAAACATTGATGGCAATTTATTCTGTGTCTGACAAGTGGTTTTAAATGTACATCTTTTTGTAAATGCTGAATTATTTCTTTACCACAAAAAATACACAAGGGGATTTTTTTTCATACAAAATTTTCTGGTAATACATTAAATACCTTCTTACATTTAATCCACTTAATCAATGCTTGCATATGGGAGGTTTTCAAATAAAAGTCCAGCCAAAAAATTATGATGTAGTTATTGTTGGTTCTGGCGCTGGCGGAGGCATGGCTGCGTATATGTTAGCCAATGCCGGCCTTAGTGTAGCATTGGTTGAAGCCGGCCCGATGTATGACCCCGCTAAAAATGTCACGCAGCTTAAATGGTCTTACGAATCTCCCAGAAGAGGCGCCGCTACTAAGTTTCGTCCCTTTGGCGATTTTGACGCCTGCTATCATGGATGGGAAATTGACGGCGAGCCTTACACAAAAGCCGAAGGCACAAAATGGGATTGGTGGCGTGCACGTATGGTGGGCGGACGAACCAATCACTGGGGAAGAATCTCTTTACGTTTTGGTCCGAAAGATTTTAAGCGCCGAAGCATTGATGGCTTAGGCGATGACTGGCCTATTGGCTACGAAGAAGTAAAACCTTACTACGACAGGATTGATAAACTAATAGGAATCTTTGGAACGAATGAGGGTTTGGAAAACGATCCTGATGGCATTTTTCAGCCGCCACCTAAACCGCGGCTTCATGAACTGTTTATAAAAAAAGCAGCCATGCAGGCCGGTGTGAATGTGATTCCCTCCCGCATGTCCATTCTTACCCAAAAAGTGAACGACCAGCGGGGAAGTTGCTTTTTCTGCGGCCAATGCAACCGGGGATGCACGGTGTATGCTGATTTTTCTTCTTCATCGGTATTGGTTAAGCCTGCGATAGCTACCGGTAAAGTTGATTTGTTTGATAATGCCATGGTGCGGGAAGTGCTTACGAATAATGGAGGGTTGGCAACCGGTGTTTCCTACATTCATAAGACCGATATGCAGGAATACGAGGTAAGGGGTAAAACAGTTATTCTTGCGGCCAGCGCCTGCGAAAGTGCAAGGCTGCTGCTAAATTCAAAATCAGTTCGCCATCCAAATGGGCTGGCTAATAATAGTAACGTAGTTGGTAAATATTTGCACGACAGCACCGGCGCATCGGTTGGTGGTGTATTGCCGCAGCTGTTTGACAGAAAGCGGTACAACGAAGATGGGGTAGGTGGCATGCATGTCTATTCTCCGTGGTGGGGTAATAATAAAAAACTTGACTTTCCCCGCGGCTATCATATTGAATATTGGGGTGGCATGGGCATGCCTGCGTATGGCTTTGGTTGGGGAATGGAAAGTCTTAATGGAAAACATGCAGTTCACGGAACGCAAAAAGAAGGTGGAGGTTATGGTAAGTCGTTGAAAGAAGACTACCGCTTTTTTTATGGTGCCGGTGTGGGTATGGCAGGCAGGGGAGAAGCGGTACCAAGGGAAGATAATCTTTGCGAGATAGACCCAAGTGTAGTAGATAAGTATGGTATTCCTGTGTTGCGCTTTAATGTTAAGTGGAGCGACTATGAAATAAAGCAGGCGAAGCACATGAAGGAAACCTTTAAGGAAATCATGCACAACATGGGCGCAGTTATTACCTATGGTGGCGACGATACGGAGAAGAATGATTATGGCCTGGAAGCACCGGGAAAAATAATACATGAAGCAGGAACAGTTAGGATGGGTAACGACCCAAAAAAATCGGCGCTCAATAAATTCAACCAGGCACACGATTGTAAAAATTTGTTTGTAATGGATGGCGGGTCCTTTGTTTCGCAGGCAGATAAAAACATTACATGGACGATAATGGCGTTGGCGATGAGGGCATCGGAATATTTAGTAAGTGAGATGAGGAAAGGAAATATATAGAACATCGAATAGATGAATTAAGAAGTGAAAGGCAGAAGAGAATTTAAAATGTAAGATGTATAATATAAAACGGCTATCGCATTTGTAGGGACACGCTATAGCCTGTCCTAAAATACCAACAATAAGAAACCTATTATGGACAGAAGAAAATATTTAAAAGTCTTAGGCCTCACAACCGTCTCAGGCAGTTTGCTTTTGGATGCCTGTAAAAACGCTGATGTAAAACCTGCGGATAAAGCAGTGACGCCTGATGCTGGTGCAGTTTCTTACGACCGTACAGAAGAAGAAAAGCAGGTTTTAAAAAAACTGGCAGGCGACACATTTTTTACGCCACATGAAATGGCAACGATCGCTTTACTAAGTGATATTATTATTCCTGCTGATGAAGTTTCTGGTAGTGCTACTCAGGCCAAGGTGCCCGATTTTATAGAGTTCATTGTAAAAGACAAACCGGAGTTTCAAATACCTATGCAGGGCGGCTTACGCTGGTTAGATATTCAGATGTCAAAACTTTATGGCACCTCATTTAAAGACAGCAGCAAGCAACAGCAGCTGGCGATGGTAGATGCTATTGCTTATCCTGCCAAAGCGAAACCCGGAATGCAGCAAGGAGTATCATTTTTTAATCTAATGCGCAACCTTACAGCCACCGGTTTCTTCAGTTCAGAAATGGGCATAAAAGACATGGGCTATGCGGGCAACAAACCTAACCAATGGAACGGCGTACCAGATGATGTGTTGAAGCAATACGGGCTTTCGTACAGTGATAAAGAGTTAAAAGAGTGTGTGAAGTTTAGTTAAGTCATTGATTGGTCAACTGGTTGATTAGTGCTGAGGAAGTTTGTGTAATTCGTGTTTAAATTATTCGTGCAAAAAAATCGTGTTTAAATATGAGAAAATTAAGAATGGGAATGGTAGGCGGTGGAACGGATGCCTTCATAGGCGCCATCCATCGCCATGCTGCCAACATGGACGGCCTTATAGAATTATCCTGTGGTGCACTTAGCATTAATCCTGAGATAGCAAAAAGTTCCGGCCGGGTGTTGTTTTTACCTGAGGAAAGAACCTACCTCACTTACGAAGAAATGATTCAAAAAGAAGTGGCATTGCCGGAAGATAAGCGAATGGATTTTCTCACCATTGTTACACCCAACTTCGCCCATTTTGCCCCGGCTATGATGGCGCTGGATAATGGCTTTCATGTGGTGATAGAAAAGCCAATGACATTTACACTTGATGAAGCAAAGCGTTTAAAGCAAAAAGTAGAAGAAACTGGTTTGCTGCTTTGCCTCACCCATACTTATTCCGGTTATCCAATGGTAAAGCAAGCCCGCCAAATGGTGAAAGACGGCGCCCTTGGAAAGATCAGGAAGATTATGGTGGAATATCCGCAGGGATGGCTAAGCAAGTTATCCGAAAGGGAGGGCAATGCACAAGCTGCCTGGAGAACAGACCCAACCAAATCAGGTAAGAGCGGAGCTATGGGTGATATTGGCACTCATGCTGCTCACCTGGCAGAATACATATCCGGTTTAAAAATCACAAAGCTTTGTGCTGATTTAAACATAATGGTAGAAGGCCGAGCCTTAGATGATGACGGGGCTGTGTTGCTAAAATTCGATAACGGCGCAGCAGGCGTTTTAGTAGCCACGCAAATTGCCGCAGGAGAAGAAAATGCGCTGAAGATAAAATTGTATGGAGAGAAGGGTGGCCTGGAATGGGCGCAACATGAACCCAATACTTTGCTGGTAAAATGGTTGGATCAGCCAACGCAAATTTTGCGGGCAGGTTCTAATTACACTGCCT
>JAQBNG010000159.1 GCA_028288675.1 Flavisolibacter sp.
CGAAAAACCAAAAATCCAATATCGGTCAACTTCTTTTTTCTTTATCCTTTTTAAAACCGTTTTTAAGTCCGCTGTATCCCAAAAGAAAACTAACCTATCCAACCCTGTTAAAAACTAAGGCGTCCGTTGTACCCATGAAACACAAACATTAATCATTACAACCGCCTTATATGTACTTAGACCCTTTACGCATGTAAAGGGTCTTTTGTTTTTATTGATAAGCACTGCAAGACGCTATTTATTACCAGGCGCCAATAACTTTGAAACCTGGGCATGTATTTCTCCTCTTAAATAAATAATTATGTTATTACGTATACTGGCTTTTAGCAGTTCAAGGGTAGGTAATGAAACTTATTTGCAAACGGCTTCACCGGTAATAAAAGAGTTCCTGGGAGCAAAGGCTTTATCTGTTGCTTTTATTCCCTTTGCTTCTGTGGATAAAAACTATGAGGCTTATACGGGTAAAGTAAGGGAAGGGCTGAATAACCGGCTTTATACTGTTACAACTGTTACTCCATCAAATGCAAAACTGGTTATTGAAAGCTGCGATGTTATTATGGTTGGCGGTGGCAATACCTTTAAGCTATTGCACGATTTATACGAGATGGAATTGCTGGAGTTGATAAAACAAAAAGTACAAAGCGGCACTCCTTATATCGGATGGAGTGCTGGCTCAAACATCACAGGCTTAACCATATCCACTACTAACGATATGCCCATCATTCAACCACAAAGTTTTAAAGCTTTCGGGTTCTTTCCATTTCAAATTAACCCGCACTATCATAATGAAGTGACAGAAGGTTTTAATGGCGAAACAAGAGACCAGCGCCTGGAAGAATTTTTAAAAATGAGTCCATCTTCTTCCATTGTTTGTTTGCCGGAGGGCACGGCATTGAAATTTGAAAAAGAGGTGCTGAATTTTTTTGGTAAAACGGCGGGAGTTTTAATGACGCAGAAAGATGGAATGCTGGTTCGCAAAGAAATAGATCCGGAAACTGATTTATCATTTCTTCTTCAATAAATAAAACTCTTTCATCAATAGCTAAGGTTATTTTGAAACGATCTTTTGCTTAGTATACTGATTACCCGGCTATAAACGACCTAACTTTCCAATCACATCAAGCTATCATGCAATCGCACTTTGAAACGCCCATACTTTTTTTAATTTTCAATCGTCCTGATACGACCAGGATTGTTTTGAACCAGCTAAAGAAGGCGAAACCAAAACGTTTATTTGTTGCTGCAGACGGACCCCGTGAATGGGTACTTGGTGAAAAGGAAAAATGTGAGCAAACCAGGAAAATCATCAGCACAATTGATTGGGATTGTGAAGTAAAGACTTTGATCCGAAGCGAAAATTTAGGTTGCGGGTTAGCGATAAGTTCTGCTATAAGCTGGTTTTTTAGCGAGGTGGAGGAAGGTATTATTTTAGAAGATGACTGCTTTCCGGATTTATCATTTCTACCATACTGCCAGGAGTTATTACTGAAGTACCGGGATGTAGATAGCGTGATGTTGATAGGTGGTAATAATTTCCAGAATGGGATTGTACGTGGTTATGGGAGTTACTATTTCTCACACTACCCCGAAATCTGGGGGTGGGCTTCCTGGCGCAGAGCCTGGGAACACTACGATTTCAGGATGAGCGACCTTGAAAATACATTGGCAGCAGGCAACTTAAACGATGTCTTTAAAAGCAGGAAAGAAAGGGATTACTGGTACCAAAAATTTTTGCAAACAAAAAATGGAGGCATCAATACCTGGGATTACCAGCTAACGTATTGTATTTTAAAAAATAAGGGTATCGCTATAACACCGCAGTTAAACCTTGTAAAAAACATCGGGCTTGATAATAACCCAACACACAAATCTTTACGTGATTCAAAAAAAAATCCGGGAATAGGCAGCATCGCCTTCCCGCTTATACATCACAAAATGATTGTTGATAAAATAGCTGACCAATACACTTTCTCACAGATATATAGTAGATCATTTCGTAGAATCATAAGGCTAATAAGAGAGAATGGAATAAGGAATTTTTTATCCTACACGCTCAATAAATTTTTCAATAGTTAACCTTAGCCGTACATAATGGTAAAGAAAATATTACAACTTCTAAAACGAACATTTACGAAACCCGAAGGTTTGGAATTAGATGCTGTAGGTCCGGTATCCCGCTTTTTTGGCGAGGATAGAGGAACACCTATTGACAGGTACTACATAGATAAATTCCTTACCCGCCAAAGCCATTTAATTACCGGAACTGTTTTAGAAATTGCAGACAATAAGTACAGCAAAATGTACGGACGTAATGTTTCCAGGTATGAGATTTTGTACATCAACGGGGATAATCCTAAGGCAACTATTATAGGTGATTTAACCAATACCGAAACCTTACCAGGTAATAAAATAGACTGCTTTGTTTGCACCCAAACCTTCAATTTCATTTATAATTTTTCAGATGCCATCCAGGGAGCCTTCCATGTTTTAAAACCGGGAGGTTATTTATTAGCAACAGTTGCAGGACTAAGCCAGGTTTCCAGATATGACATGGACCGTTGGGGAGATTACTGGCGGTTCACTACCTTATCTGCTAAGAAAACATTTGAAGCGGTTTTTGGCACTGGCAATGTGGATGTAGATTATTATGGAAATTGCTTGGCAGCCGTTAGTCTGCTAAGAGGAGTTGCGGCAGAAGAACTGTCAAAAGAAGGCCTTGATAGTAAAGACCATGACTACGAGGTTACCATCACTATCGTGGCTAAAAAATTGTAAGGCCTGCATTTAAAATAGCTGTGACTTTAAAATGAAGGCTTACATAAGTCACTAAACTAAATCCCAGAATATAAAGGCCAAATATTTATAGAAGGTCGGATGCTGAATCATCTGTTATATGCAATAAGAGTGTATACCTGATCATCTTATTTTTTTAAAATCGTTGTAACTTGACATTTTTATTTCCTAACCATGTTGAAAGAACCCGAAACTGAGAAGTTAATCGCACAACTTTTCGACAACCAGCCGGATTCCGTTGTTTGGTATCGTCCAATTTTCGATAGCCTTTTACCAAGCACTTCCATTGCTGATTTTGAAGTGCATTATGCGAACAATGCAGCGGGTCGCCTGTTAGGAACAATGAGTGCAGAAGTTCTTGGAACCCAACTTCGTACAACCCCACTCCTGGATGAAGCCACCATCTCGGTAATTTTTACGCAATGCCTCGATGTGTGGAACTCGGGTGAGCCGATTGAGTACACTTATTATAATGCTGGTTTCCACCGCTATTTTAATGTGCAACGAAGTAAGGTGGAAGGCGGTATCCTGAGCATCACAAGGGACCGCACCAAAGAGGTTCAAGCTGGCATTGAGCAACAGCAACAGGAGAGAATGTACCAACAGATACTGGACACCGCAGCTGATGGAATCATGTTGCTTAAAGCTGTTCGAAATGGGGATAAAGAGATCACTGATTTTCGCGTCGCCCATTGCAACCGGAAAGGATTTGAAAACGGTAAGTTGCCGCCGGATGCTGTTGGCCTAACATTGTTGGAACTCTTTCCGCACCTGGGAAGTGGCGACCAATTTGAACTCCATAAACAAGTAGTGGAAACCGGCGAGCCTATACGGTTTGAAACGAGTTTTCGGACAACAACAGGGACTGAGTTTGGATGGTTCATCGTATCGCTGACAAAACTGGATGATGGCGTTATTTCCAACTTCGTTGATGTCACCGACAAAAAGAACCAGGAGCAGGAAACTATAAAGCAAAAAAATCTTCTTAATAATATACTTGATGCTTCTTTAAATGCGATATATACCTGTGACGCTGTTCGTGATGACAACGAAAAGATCGTTGATCTGAAGTTCGTACAGGTGAACCAAAGGTTTAAAGAATTGAGTGTGAGGCCAGGTCTGAATGTGGTCGGAAAAAATCTTCTCGAAGAATTTCCGGCTACCAGGGAAACTGAGACGATGGAGCAACTGGTGCAGGTTATTGAAACAGGTGTTCCAGCACGATTTGAAGTACATTACCACAGCGACACATATGATGGGTGGTACGATACCTCTGCTGCAAAAGTGGGGAAGAATGGTGTAGTAGTGTCTTTCGCGAATGTTACAGAACTGAAGCAAACTATCCGGGAGCTTCAGCAGCAAAAAACGCTGTTGGATAAGATTCTCCAACATTCTGCTAACGGCATTTCCGTTACCGAGATGGTTAGAGATGCAAACGGTGAAGTAATAGATGCCATTACGTTGATGGCAAACGATTCAGCTGTCAGCAACACCGGCCTATCCCGTGAAGTCTATCTTTCTACTAAAGCCACAGAGATAGATCCGAACATCATGAACTCACCCTATGGACAGATGTGTTTAAAGACACTATCAACCGGAGAGCCGGCTTTTATTCAATACCTGCTGGAGTTCACAGGAAGATGGTTAGAGCTTACTATTTCTAAAATGGATGATGATCACCTGATTCACATTTTTACCGATGTAACTGCCGTAAAAGAAGCGCAGGTAAAACAACAACAGTTATTAGAAAAGCTGAAACAATCCAACGAAAGCCTCGAAGTGTTCACCAGCGCTGCATCACATGACCTCAAGGAGCCCATCCGGAAAGTACGGTTCTTCATAGATCGCCTGATGGGCCAATTAGAAGGCCGGTTATCTGAGGAGGAAAGCCAGCTCTTCGGAAAGGTGGTAGCGGCAACAGTCCGAATGAAGTTACTTGTTGACGATCTTTTGGAGTATTCGCATGTTTACAATAGTCAGCAGGAATTGGAAGAGGTGGATCTCAATAGGAAAGTACAGTTAATCCTTACGGATCTTGAGCTTATGGTTACAGAGAAAAATGCGGTGGTAAACGTTAGTGACCTCCCTTCCGTTAAAGGATACAGGCGTCAATTGCAACAGTTATTTCAAAACCTTATCAGCAACGCCCTGAAATATAATAAGCCAGGTGTTCCACCCATTGTTCACATACGGTCAAAACTGGTTAAGGGAAGCGAGGGAGGGTTGGATGTTTCTTCACCAGATAAAGACACAATGTTTTATCAGATAGAAGTCCAGGATAACGGAATTGGTTTTGAGCAGCACAACGCCGACCGCATCTTCAACATCTTTACCCGTTTACATGGCAATAGTGAGTATGCGGGAACAGGGGTTGGGCTTGCGATTGTAAAAAAGGTGGTGGAAAAACACAAAGGTTATATCAGTGCGCATAGCGAGCCTGGCAAAGGAGCAATATTCAGTGTGTTGCTACCAGCATAAAAGACTCACAGCAGTTACGTAATGTAGCTATTTGTTTATTGCGTAATATGGGAAGATACTATGTGCTTTTTTTTGTTCAGACGTTCCCCTGAATGTAAAACTGACGGATAACATGTTTTGCAGATCAGCGTTTTGTTGATGATGTAATCATGCGATGTCGCTTGTGAGATGATTTCTACAGATACCTGCGGGTATGGAAATAAAAAGTCCTGTAAGTAATCACT
>JAQBNG010000053.1 GCA_028288675.1 Flavisolibacter sp.
TTTCCCGGTGGCATTGATCCGCATGTACACCTTGATATGCCCTTCATGGGAACATTTTCAAGTGACAGTTATGAAACAGGTACAAGAGCAGCTTTGTATGGTGGAACAACTATGGTGATTGATTTCATCTTACAAAAGCAAGGCGCTTCCTTGCAAGCTGCATTGGATGAATGGCGGTCAAGATCTGATAATAATTGTGTAGGTGATTACAGCTTTCACATGGCCGTTACTGATTTCAATGAGAGCACCAAAAAAGAGATAAAGCATTTTATAGAAAAGGAAGGCATCACCTCTTTCAAAACCTTCATGGCATACAAAGGCGCCTTGATGATTGATGACCGCCAGATGATCGGCTTGATGGAAGAAGTAAAAAAGCAAGGAGGTTTAGTAACGGTTCATGCGACCAATGGCGATATGATCGATTACCTGGTTGCAAAGCATAGAGAAGAAGGTAAGCTATCTCCGTTGTACCATTATCTTTCGCAACCTGAAGTAACTGAAGCCGAAGCCTCGGAACGATTTGCCGACATGGCAAATTATACAGGTTGTCCTGGTTATATTGTTCATCTTACTTGCGAAGGAGCATTAAACGCAGTTCGTGATGCTACAAGGAGAAACCAAACAATCTTGGTTGAAACCTGCATACAATATTTAGTGCTGGATGCATCGTTATATGAAAAAGATTTTGACGGAGCAAAATGGGTTATGAGTCCGCCGTTGCGGGAGAAAAAAGACCAGGCAACATTATGGGCAGGCATCAACCAGGGATTGGTGAAAGTTGTAGCAACAGATCATTGTCCATTTAAATGGCAGCAAAAATTGTTGGGCAAAGATGATTTTTCAAAAATTCCGAATGGCCATCCTGCTATTGAACATAGAATGGAATTATTGTACAGCGAAGGTGTTCATACGGGAAGAATCTCTTTAAATAAATATGTTGAAGTAACGAGTACCAATCCTGCAAAAATCTTTGGAATGTTCCCGCAAAAAGGAACTATCGGTATTGATAGCGATGCTGACCTAGTCATTTTCGACCCAACGAAAAAGCACTCCATCTCGTCATCTACTCATCACATGAATGTTGACTATTCGGCGTATGAAGGCTGGGAGCTTACCGGTAAAATAAAAACAGTTTTATTAAGAGGCAAGGTTGCGGTTGATAATA
Source organism: Flavisolibacter sp. (assembly GCA_028288675.1). Classification (GTDB taxonomy): domain Bacteria; phylum Bacteroidota; class Bacteroidia; order Chitinophagales; family Chitinophagaceae; genus Flavisolibacter. Next base: position 1,166 of record JAQBNG010000053.1, read on the forward strand.
ACGAATGCAAAATTGATAAAGGCTTTGGAAAGTTTATCAAACGCAATAAAGTAAACGGAATAATTTAATACCTTACTATCTATAATTTAATTACATGCCACGAATCATCAAATCAGGCCTTATACAAATGTCGCTTCCTAAAACCGAAGGCGAAGGAACCATCGAAGAAATAAAAGAAGCGATGTTTCAAAAACATATTCCACTCATTGAAAAAGCCGGCGAACAAGGTGTTCAAATTCTTTGTTTACAGGAGATTTTTAATACGCCCTATTTCTGTCCTGGACAAGACAGGAAGTGGTACGAGTCCGCGGAACCAGTTCCGGGTCCAACTACAAACCGGATGGCTGAATATGCGAAGAAATACAACATGGTGATTATTGTTCCGGTGTATGAAAAAGAGCAGGCCGGTGTTTTATATAACACGGCTGCGGTGATTGATGCTGACGGAACTTATCTTGGCAAGTACCGCAAAAACCATATTCCCCATACATCAGGCTTCTGGGAAAAGTTTTTCTTCAAGCCTGGAAACCTTGGCTATCCAGTGTTTCAAACAAAGTATGCAAAGGTTGGCGTGTACATCTGTTACGATCGTCACTTCCCTGATGGTGCAAGAGTTCTGGGTTTAAATGGTGCTGAGATCGTGTATAACCCTTCTGCAACTGTTGCAGGGTTATCACAATATTTATGGAAGCTGGAGCAACCGGCGCATGCGGCTGCCAACGGATATTTCATGGGTTGTATCAACCGCGTTGGCGAAGAAAAGCCATGGAACCTTGGTAAGTTTTATGGCTCCTCTTATTTCGTCGATCCAAGAGGACAAATCTTTGCACAGGCGTCAGAAGATAGTGACGAATTGCTGGTATCAGAATTTGATCTGGACATGATTGAAGAAGTAAGAAGTGTATGGCAGTTCTATAGAGACAGAAGACCCGAAACGTATGAAAAACTTGTAGAGCTATGATAAATGTTGGATAATGAATGTTGAATTTTTTGATACCCGGCAACAGTAATACTATGAATCGTCGATTGCACAGTTTATGCTGAGGCCTCCGAAGTACACTCTTCAACGTTCAGAACATTATTCGACATAACATTCAACATTCAAAATAATGATCTTAAACAATCGCTTATCCGCTGAAGAATACGAAGCAAACTTCAGCGATATTCATCCGCCTTTCGATAAAAAAGAAGCTGCTTTGGTGGAAGCTAACCGCTGCCTGTTTTGCTACGATGCGCCCTGCATTAAACAATGCCCAACGAGCATCAACATTCCAAAATTCATTAAGCAGATCACAACAGATAATATCAAAGGATCGGCGCATACGATTTTCGATTCTAACATTTTTGGTGGCGGTTGTTCACGGGTTTGCCCGGTAGAAAAATTATGCGAAGGAAGTTGTGTATATAATTTAATGCACGAAGACCCGATTCCAATTGCAAAGCTTCAACGTTACTCAACCGAAAAAGCCATCAAAGAAAAATGGCAGCTGTTTAACCGCAAGCCATCAACAGGAAGGAGGGTAGCCATCATCGGCGCCGGCCCGGCAGGACTTTCCTGCGCACATGGTTTATCAAGAGAAGGCATTGATGTAACCGTTTTTGAAAAAGAAGCAAAGGGCGGTGGATTAATGACGTATGGCATTGCAGCGTATAAAGTCACTCCGGAGTTTTGCCAGGACGAAGTTGATTTTGTTACATCGCTTGGTGGAATTAAAATAGAATACAATAAAGAGCTTGGCAAAAATATTTCATTAGGCGAATTAAAAGTTCAATACGATGCAGTGTTTCTTGGCATTGGTGTCGGGCTTGCCCGGCAACTGGAAATTCCGGGTGAAGATCTTGAAGGTGTTGTTGATGCCATTGAATTTATTTACAACCTGCGTTCAAAAACATTTAACCAAATTCCTGTTGGTGATAAAGTAGTGGTAATTGGTTTGGGCATGACGGCGATAGATGCCGCCACACAAGCTAAACGTCTTGGTGCAAAAGAAGTAACGATTGTTTATAGGCGAACGCAAGAAGAAATGCCGTGTACCCAGGTTGAACTTGACATTGCTATGCTTGATGGTTGCACCATTAAGTGGCTGGCAGCCCCCAAGGAAGTGATTGGTGAAGAAGGAAAGGTCACAGCGCTTGTTTGCAGTGTAATGGAATTAGGCATAGCTGATACATCGGGACGAAGAGCACCTGCTGATACAGGCAAAACATTTACGCTGGAAGTGGATATGATCATCAAAGCTGCCGGGCAGACTCCTTTCAAACAATTGGTTGATCAAAATGACCTGCAAAATGCTGGCGGTAAATTAGTGGTAAAGAACAATGCAACAAATATAGACAGTGTGTTCGCAGGTGGCGATTGTGTTAATGGGGGTAAAGAAGTTGTAGATGCAGTACAGGCAGGGAAAGACGGAGCTAAAGCTATTTTGGAATACTTAGCAATGGCGGATTCAGAAGTAAAAATGATGAATGAAATAGAGCCAAGCGCATTCAATTCGTTTCAAAACCCTGTTCCAAATTTGTAATGTTGACTAGAATTACAGAATGTATAAGAGTGCGACGCAACAGTTGACGATAGTAGCACTGGAGCTTAGTACATAAATTTTATTTCGAAAAATATAACTCATTCTCATGGCTGATATCTCCGCAAACTTTCTCGGCATCAAATCGCCTAATCCATTTTGGTTAGCGAGTGCACCCCCGACAGATAAAAAAATCAATGTGCTCCGCGCCTTTGAAGCCGGCTGGGGCGGCGTGGTTTGGAAAACTTTAGGCTCACAAGTAAAAAATGTCTCTTCACGCTATTCTGCTGTCAATTATAACGGCAGCCGTGTAATGGGGTTTAATAATATCGAACTCATTTCTGACCGTCCATTGGATACAAATCTTCGTGAGATTGAAGAGTGTATCAAACTGTTTCCAGACCGAGCCATGATCGTTTCGTTAATGGCAGATAACACAAGAGAGAGTTGGCATGAGCTAATAAAAAAAGTGGAAGATACCGGTGCACATGGAGTGGAATTAAACTTTGGTTGCCCGCATGGCATGACCGAAAGAGGCATGGGTGCAGCAGTTGGGCAAGACCCCGAGATCGCAAGAATGGTGGTGGAGTGGGTTATGGAGAAAGCGGCTATACCTGTTATTACTAAACTCACTCCCAATGTGCATTCCGTAGTTCCGACAGGAATAGCAGCAGTAGAAGGAGGCAGCAATGCTTTGTCATTGATAAACACGATACAATCTGTAACAGGCATTGACCTGGATACGTTTGTACCTAATCCTTATGTTGCAGGTAAATCTGTTTTCGGTGGCTATTGCGGACCTGCAGTAAAACCAATTGCTTTAAAGTTTTTAGCCACTATAAGTCAGGATGAGACAACAAGAAAAGTTCCTGTCTCAGGCATCGGTGGCATCAGCACATGGAAAGATGCCGTGGAATTTATGTTGCTTGGCGCCTCTAATGTGCAGGTATGCACTGCTGCCATGAAGCATGGATTTCGCATTGTAGAAGATCTGTGTGAAGGCTTAAACAATTGGATGGATGAAAAAGGGTTTGCCACTATCAACGATTTCATTGGCAAATCTGTTCCAACCCTAACTCATTGGGAAGACCTTGATATTAATTACCACCATGTAGCCAAAATTGACCAGGATAAATGTATCCATTGTGGGCTTTGCTACATTGCCTGTGAGGATACTTCGCATCAATCCATTTCTCTGGCTTACGGAAAACCTTATAATACTTATGCAATAAAAGAGGAGGAATGTGTAGGCTGTAATTTATGCCAGCTAATTTGCCCGGTGGAGAACTGTATTACGATGGAAGTACAGCGCAAAGGCGAAGAATATCTGAATTGGAAAGATTTTCAGCGGCTGGGAATGGCCTTAAATGACCATTAAAATGGAAAAGGTTATTTCTTTTTTCTTTTTAACAGGGTTATTCAATTTCCTGCTGTACATTACAGGAGTATAACGGATCATAAAACAATAACCATTTAAACAAAACAATATCTATGAATTGGAGAGATGTACTGGCGGTTTTGCTTGGTATTAAAAAACCTCAACCGGTTTTGATTCCCCTTCCTAAAAGCAATAAAGGCCCTCAAAAAAAATAAGTTGAAATTCATTTTTTGTTAACCCTCCGCCTGATGCGGGGGGTTTATTTTTTATCTTCATCCCCATATTTCACTGTATGAAAAAATATCTTTTCCTTCTGCTTTTTCCGCTTACATCAATTGCCCAAAATTTTACACCGCAGGAGATAGCCCGTTGGGAAACGCATGCTGCCCGGGTTACAGTTGTAGAAGATAATTGGGGGGTTCCGCACATTTACGGCAAAACTGATGCGGATGCAGTGTTTGGTTTACTATATGTACAGTGTGAGCAAAACTTTCAAAGAGTTGAGCTGAATAATTTGGAAATGATGGGAAGGCTTTCCGAAGTGACAGGCAAAAAAGCGCTGTATGATGATTTGAAAATGAAGATGATTTATGATAGCAGCGCCGCCATTATGGACTATAACAACAGTGCACCCTGGTTTAAAAAACTGTTAGATGCCGCTGCCGATGGTGTCAATTTCTTTTTATATAAACATCCCGAGACAAAACCGGCTGTACTTAAACGCTTCGAACCCTGGTTTACTTTATTGCGTACAAACGGGAGCATTTCTGCTACGCAAACGGGAGGGATAACCGTGGAAGAAATAAGAAAGTTGTATAAAATTGACGATGCATCCACTTCTTTCAATAAAGAGACACAATCCTATGTAGCCGATAAAACTGGCTCAAATGGTTTTGCTGTGAGTCCATTGAAAACGCAATCAAAGAATGCTATTCTGTATATCAATCCGCATACAAGTTTTTACTACCGTACAGAAGTGCAGATGATTAGTGAAGAAGGGCTGAATGCATACGGTGGTGTTACCTGGGGAACTTTTTTTGTATTTCAGGGTTTCAATGAACACTGTGGCTGGATGCATACGTCAGGCGAAGCAGACGTTGCGGATTTGTTTATCGAAAAAATTGAAAAAAAAGGAAATGACTTTACTTACCTCTATGATGGAAAAGTTTATCCTGTAAAGACAAAACAACTAAGCGTCAATTACAAACAAGATGGCGCTTTGCACAAAGAGACTTTCACTACCTATGCTACAGTACACGGTCCGGTAATGGGTATTAGAAATGGCCAATGGCTTGCTCTTAGGGAGGCTAACCGATCACTGGATGCACTCATGCAATCGTGGTTGCGGACAAAAGCGGCTGGCTTTGCCGATTTTAAAAAAATAATGGAACTGCGGGCCAATGCATCTGACAATACGGTGTTTGCCGATGATAAAGGAAACATCGCCTACTGGCATGGCAATTTTATTCCAAAGCGTAATCCGAAACTTGATTACAGCCAACCCGTTGATGGCACTACTTCGGCCTCGGATTGGAAAGGCCTTCATCCGTTAGACGAAATTGTACATGTGTACAACCCAAAAACCGGGTGGATACAAAATTGCAACTCCACTCCTTTTACAGTTTCTGGACACAGCAGCCCTAAAAAGGAAGCCTATCCTACGTATATGGCACCTGATAGCGAAACGGCAAGAGCGGTAAACGCCATTCGATTGCTAGGCAATGCAAAAGATATTACACTGGACAAGATGATCGCCATCGGCTATGACCGTTATCTTTCGGCTTTTGATGTTTTGCTGCCTCCGCTGTTTAAAGCCTATAATGGGTTAGAAAAATCAGACCCAATAAAACAAAAATTAGAAGAGGCAGTTTACCTATTGCAATTGTGGGATAAGTATGCGTCTGCATCTTCAGTGGCCACCACATTGGCGGTTGAATGGGCTTGGAAATTAGCCGCTAAAACAGGAACAAGCCAGGCAGGTTCGATGGTAAAAAATCCGACAGCATCTGAACTGTTGGCACTTATGACGGAAGTATTGAATGATTTGGAGAGGAACTTTAAAACATGGAAAGTGGCCTGGGGGGACATCAACCGCTATCAAAGAACAAAGGATAACAAGTTTAACGATGATGAACAAAGCTGGCCGGTGGCTTTAGGTCCCGGTACGTGGGGCTCTATTCCTTCGTTCAGCACAAGTCGTGCAAATACAAAAAAAAGGTATGGTGTTCATGGAAACAGTTTTGTTGCTGCAGTCGAATTTGGCAAGAAACTAAAAGCAAAAACAATACTTGTCAGCGGGGAATCCTTTGACCCGTCATCAAAACATTTTACCGACCAGGCAACAGGTTACATAGAGGGAAAGTTTAAGGACATCAATTTTTATAAAGAAGATGTGCTGAAAAAAGCTGAACGCACTTATCACCCCGGCGAATAGTCAGTTTAAAGGCGGTGTAAAACTTTTCAAAACAAATTATTTCTTTCACCGTATTTATACGACTTCAATTTGGGTTAGGTTTGCCGCTGTAAGACTATACTATGGCGGATTTTTTTAAAGATAAAGTAGCAGTAGTTACAGGCGGAACCGATGGCATTGGAAAAGCATTGGTAGAGCTATTGTTGATGCAAGGCGCCAAAGTAGCGACTTGTGGCCGGCACCAGGATAAACTGTATCGCTTACAATCCGACTTTCCCTCCTACCCTTTGCATGCGGTTTTAGCTGATGTTAGTAACGAAAATGATTGCCGTCATTTTATTGAATCTACCATACAAGTTTTTGGCGGGATAGATATATTAATTAATAATGCAGGGGTTTCTATGAGGGCCTTATTGAAAGACACGTCTGCCGATGTCATCAAAAAAGTTATGGAGATCAACTTCTTTGGTTCAGTGTACTGCACCAAGTTTTCGTTGAATTCCATCGTAGAAAGAAAAGGCTCTATTGTAGGCGTATCATCTATAGCAGGCTACCGGGGATTACCGGGCCGCAGTGGTTATTCCGCATCCAAATTTGCTTTGCAGGGCTGGCTGGAAGCAATTCGTACCGAGCTGCTGGATGATGACGTTCATGTAATGTGGGTGTGTCCTGGATTCACTGCTTCTAACATTAGAAACGCGGCTTTAAATAAAGATGGTAATGCACAGGGCGAAAGTCCGTTGGATGAAGGCAAGCTAATGCCACCGGGTGAAGTAGCTGAAGAAATTTTACAGGCAATAAGAAAACGAAAACGAACACTGGTGCTAACCTTCACCGGCAAGCAAACGGTTTTCATGAATAAATTTTTCCCTTCCTGGTCGGATAAATTAGTGAAGAACTTTTTTTTTAAGGACGGAAGGCTGATAAAATGATTTCGGTTTTTGAGTTTCGGGTTTCGGGTTCTTTATTGTAACATTCTTTTTATGGCAACCATTACTCGCTTTGAAGATTTAGAAATTTGGTTATCGGCCAGGGAGTTTGCAAAAGCAATATTTCAGACTTATACATCTTCTGAAAAATTCAATAAAGATTTTGAATTAAAGAATCAAATTAATTCTTCTTCAGGTTCTGTTATGGATAATATTGCCGAAGGCTTTGAAAGAGGCAGCAGAAATGAATTTGTCAATTTTTTATCCTTTGGCAAAGCATCTGCCGCAGAATCAAAATCTCAACTTTATCGAGCCTTGGATCGTATTTACATATCGCAAAATGAATTTGAAAGTTTATATTTAAAAGCAGATACGGTTTGCAAAAAAATTGGTGCTTTCATGAAATATTTAAACAGTACAGACCACCAAGGAAGCAAGTTTAAAAACAGAACGGCCCCAACCCGAAACCCGAAACCCTAAACCACAAATTACTCATGCCTTTAGTTACCCTAACATCAGACATCGGCGAGCAGGATTATCTTGCTGGTGCAGTAAAGGGAAGACTGTTGCGCATTAACCCGGAGTTTCAGATTATCGACATTACTCATAAACTTTCCCCCTTTAATTATCCGCAGGCATCTTATGTATGCCGCAATGCCATTAAAAATTTTCCCGAGTTTACTTATCATATCATATTGGTAAACCTGTTTGAAACAAAGCCGGAACAACTACTGTTTGCATTTTATAAAGACCAGTATATTATCTGTGCCGACAATGGCTTGCTAAGTATGATCATCGAAGAAAAGCCGGAAATGGTTATTGGTATTCCGCTTGAAAAAAGCGCCATCAAAAACACGCTGTATTGTATGGATGTGGCAGGCAAAGCCATTACTCAATTAACCAATGGAGAGCCGGTACAAAATATAGGTATTCCCGATCCGCCTTACCTTGAAAAGCACCCCCTGCGGCCAACACTTGGAGAAGATTGGATAGAAGGACAGATCATTTTCATCGACAATTTCGAGAACGTGATCGTCAACATTACACAAGACCAGTTTGAACGCCAGCGCAGGGGCCGGAAATTTAAAATTATGTTTCGCCGCGATGAAATTATCGAGCGCATCAGCGGTTCTTATGCCGATGTATCGCAGGGCGAAATGCTCGTGCTGTTTAACAGCGCCGGCTACCTGGAAATTGCCATCAACAAAGGAAATGCCGCCGGCCTGTTTGGCTTAAAAGGCTACAGCGAGAGTAGCCAGGCCATGCCTACTGTTATGCAGGCCCGCTTGTTCTATCAAACGGTAAAAGTTTTTTTTGAATGACCACCGGAATTGATAATTAGTGAACAGGCATAAAAATGGAGTTTGTTTTTTGAACCCGGCGGACGGAATAACTATTTAGCTTCTGTTGCAATCTTTGATTTGTTATTTTATTTTCTTCCTGTGGAAGAGAATAAAATAATCACTCTTGTACTTTCTTATCGCTATGGAACCAAACACAAATCATTAATCTATTGTGCATCGTATAATTTGTGTAACTAGTACAAACAATCCGAGTCATCGGTTTCCTTATTTTTTATTTCTCTGCCAGATAACAATTCTATTCTTCTCATCCTGCTGAAGTATTGTAAACTCTTTATTCATGGTTGTTTTAAAATAGGCATTCTCTCCGCTGTCAGGCGAAAAAAAGCTTAACTGTTCCCTTTTACTTACAACTACATCCGGCCTTATTCCTTCTAATATATATTTCAATTCTTCTATTGAATTTCTTTGAACATCAAAGTATTTAAAAAGATATGACCGGTTGATGTTAGATGGATGCGTTGTACTCTTTGTTAACGGGTACTGATGCAAAAGCCAATACCCGATGTGATAGTCGGCAAAAAAAATCTTTTTGTTATCCAGGCCCCTGCTTTTTAGTTCATTTACAACTTGAAAGCCCGGGCGGTAATAAAATGTTGAATTCTGACTATAGCTTTTGGCCAGGCGATAATACTCCACAAGACTTTCAACGCTGATAAGGATGACAAATAAGACCAGGAACCGCCAACGCAATTTGAATTTTCGCTGAATGATTATTCCCACTGCCAACAGTAAAATAAATGGAAATACTTGTATCAGGTAATGGCCATTTACTATTCCGCTTGAAAAAAAAGTGTATATCGTTCCTAACAAAATAGCAATTGATGCAATTGCGAGCGGTTTATTTTCTTTCGTTATTTTCTTTATTGACAGGTAGGAAACCAGCAGACCTATCAAAATTATCCACCAGGTTCTTTCTATTTTTTGAAGGAAAGAATATTGCTGCGCATGGCCATACTCCAGGGGTGCAAGAAATACCGAGTCAATAAAAACGTCCGGTTTCTTCTCCACCAGAAAGGGAATGCTTATCAAAAAAAAAGGAAGTAATAACCCGAAAAGGAGTATAAGATTTGATTTAAATATTTGTTCAAAAGAATTTTTACGCCAGTTCAATAGCAGGAAACAAACCAGGAGCGCAACAATTGCATAAGCATAACTCAGCTTACATAGCAAAGCACACCCGAAGCATATTCCGGCTAATAAAGAATAAAGAAGATTTCTTTTTTCAAGAAGGCATAACAGCCCCGGCAAAATAAAAAAAACAGCAAGGTGCTCAGACATCAAACCCTGGAGGTTACCTAATTCACTGCTTAATATTATGTAAAGCAAGGCTACCAGGAAACCATTTTCTATACGGGTCTTTTGTGCAATTTTCATTAAAAAAAGCGCAGAAGTAAAAACGACCAGCACTCCAAAAAAACGTATCGCTATAAAAGAGTGCGGAACCACATATTCGATTGCTCCGAAAATATAGAATAGTAAGGGTGGCTTTAGATCCCACAAATGGTCGTAAGGTAAATGCCCGTCAGCAATGCTTTGCCCCATTAAAATAAAAGTGCTTTCATCAGGGTCGGTGTAATCCCTGAAAAAAAACGGCAGTCGGATAAATAAAGTGGTAAGGAACAGGAACAATACGGCTACCCAATGAGCATGGCTGTTCGTTACAGGATTTTTAAAATTCATCAGGCAAATTTGAAGCAGGCTGCTATCCCTGCGAAGGCCGCCGAAGATAGTTTACTAAATAGTAAGCTGACGTTCTCTCTCACATCATCGTGGTATTTATAAGCAATCAAAATCAAATGTAAAAAAGCCCGACTGCACTAAAAACTTCAAATACTTAACCCAATCTTTAAACCCTTTCTCTTTAACATTTAGTGTATTCTTTTCCCTATAATTTAGCCGCTTCCCTATTTTTGCACGTTTCCTGCCAAGGGCGGGATTTTAAAAGATCAACCACCTTTTATGAACTTTAGAAAAGTCAATAACATTACCGGCTGGGTAGTGTGTGCTATCGCTTCGCTTGTTTATATTTTAACTGCCGAAAAAAGTGGTTCCTTCTGGGATACCGGTGAGTTTGTTGCTGCTGCTTATAAAGTGCAAATGCCGCATCCACCGGGTGCACCGCTCTTTGTATTAATAGGCCGCTTTTTTATTATACTGTTTGGCGGCGGTGGCGATATTGCTGCAAAAGCTGTGAACATCATGAATGCTTTAGCCAGCGGATTCACCGTCTTATTTCTTTTCTGGAGCATTACGCATTTTGCCCGCAAACTAACAATAGGTTTCCTCCAGGAGCCCGATAAAGGCCAACTGTTTACGATCATGGGAGCAGGCATTATTGGCGGCCTGGCTTATACATTTTCAGATTCATTTTGGTACAGTGCTGTGGAAGGTGAGGTGTATGCGTTCTCTTCTTTTTTTACTGCACTGGCTTTTTGGGCGATATTGAAATGGGAAAGAGCTGATGAATTGGCAGGCAACGATGCAACACTCCGGGCCCGTGCCGACCGTTGGATCGTGTTTATCTTTTTCTCAATGGGTCTCTCAATTGGTGTGCATCTTTTAGGTTTGCTAACTATTCCGGCTATTGTAATGATCTATTATTTCCGCCGGTACAATTATACCCGCTGGGGCGCTATCTGGGCTTTCCTTATCGGGTGCGTTATCACCGGTTTGGTGCAGGTAGTTATTATTCAGTGGTCAGTTAAAATAGCCGGACGTTTTGATATACTTTTCGTAAACTCTTTCGGCCTGCCTTTCTTCTCCGGATTTATTTTCTTCTTCTTATTACTGGCAGCACTTCTTTGGGGCGGCCTTTATTATGCGGGTAAAAAAAATCTGCCGCTGATGCGCCTCGGCGTTTGGTGTTTCATTTTTATGATGTTAGGCTATTCTTCTTATGTAACTCCGTTAGAGCGGTCGAATGCCAATACGGCTATAGACATGAACAATGTTGACAACCCGATGAACCTTGTGTATTATCTTGGCCGCGATCAATATGGCTCACAGCCAATTTTGATGGGGCCGCATTTTGCCGCACAGCCTACTGGTGTTACGAAAAAGACAGTGTATTCAAAAGGCAAAAATGCGGAAACAGGCAAAGGGGAGTACATTAGTTACGAAGGCCCAAGTCCTGATTATGAATATGCCAGCAAAGACATTCAACTCTTTCCAAGAATATGGGATGGCAACGATCCAAACCATGCAAATTTTTATATACAGTGGCTCAACCTGAATACCATTGCTGCGCGAAAGCCGGCCATGGTTATGGGTGTTACCGAAGAAGGCGTTCAGGTAATGGAAGAAGGGCAGACACAATACACGTATGCGCTTTCAAATGACTATGCTGCAAGAGTACAGCGTGGCACGGTAGTACAGCCGGGTCAGCCTGTTGCGGTTCAGATTCCGAAAGTTCAGAATAACATTGAATGGTTTTTTACCTACCAAATGGGTTTTATGTACTGGCGATATTTTATGTGGAATTTTGCCGGTAAGCAAAACGATGTGCAAGGCTTTGGTAATGTACGTGATGGCAACTGGATGACCGGCATTTCGGTTTTGGACGATCTGCGTTTAGGCGATCAGCAAAAAATGCCGGACAGTCTGAAAATAAGTAAGGCAAAAAACAACTTATTCCTGCTTCCATTTATACTTGGTATCGTCGGTTGCGTCTATCAATTTTTTAAGGCTAGAAAAGACTGGATCGTAACCTTTCTTCTCTTCTTTTTTACCGGCCTCGCTGTAGTTGTTTATCTCAACCAGGCAGGTGGCCAGCCACGTGAAAGAGATTATGCTTTTGCGGGTTCCTATTATGCCTTTGCCTTTTGGATTGGTTTATCTGTAGTGGCTTTTGTACGAATGGCCCGCGAGGTGGCTGATAAGATAAGTCTTACCAGCACATTGATCTATGGCGGCATTGCAACCTTTGTGATTTTATTCCTGAGCGATATTAACCACTCTAACGGCGGCACATTTACCGCAGCTTTGCTGGGCGCCATTTTATTCGGAGTTGTTACGTTAGCAATCACACTTATCGTTCGTGCTTTGGGTAAAACCAATTTAAGAACAGCAGCGTTAACTGCTACGGCAATATGCGCTTTGGTTCCGGTACTTATGGCTTCGCAGGAATGGGACGACCATGACCGCAGCCAGAAATTATTAGCACCGGATTTAGCAAAAGACTACTTGAACAGTTGTCCCAAGAATGCCATTCTATTTACTTATGGCGATAACGATACCTACCCGCTTTGGTATGCGCAGGAAGTTGAAAATGTGCGTCCGGATATACGCATTATCAATACAAGCTTACTGGGAATTGACTGGTATGTAAACCAGCTCAGGTATAAAATAAATGAAAGCGCACCAATTGATATTCTTTGGACCGAAGACCAGGTGCGGGGACTTTCTTACATCCAGTTAGAAGACCGCCAGCCACGGGAAGGTGTATTTGATCTACTGGACATCATGAAAAATTCCATTGGTAAGAACCAGCCAAAGATTTCTTTCTTCCCGGCAGTAAAAACAGTAAGTGTACCGGTTGATATAGCAGCAGTAAAAGCCAACGGCATTGTTACTGCAAAAGACAGCGTTTTACAACAACTTGTTTTTGACCTTCCGGCAGGAAAAAGTTATTATACGCTTGACCAGCTTACCATGTTAAACATTGTTGCCGCTAATGCCTGGAAGCGTCCTATCTGCTTTACCTCCCCGGATGGCAGCCTCGGTTTTGGAAGCTATCTTCGGCAGCAAGGCATGATCTTTCAGCTTACCCCAATTGCCAACTTAACCCGTGGCCGCAGTATGGAAACAGATACTACTGTGAATTTGATGATGAATGTTTTCCGCTCTGGAAATGCCAACATACCAGGAGTTTATTTTGATGAAGAAAATCGCAGGCATTTGTTATCTATCCGGTCGGCTTATGCAATGGCTGCGTCAAGCCTGGCTGATGAAGGTCGCAAGCAGGAAGCGGTAAATATTCTTGACAGGGCTGAAAAGCAAATTAGTATTAAGAATATGCCTTATGCTATGACAAGCCGCAACGGGCACAACCAGATTGGCATGTTGTACCTGGAAGCAGCCTATAAAGCAGGCTTTAAAGATTTAGCAGCAAAAGTTAAAGGTGCTCTCATAAAGGATTTTAACGATCAATTGAAATACTACAGCTACCTGCGTGAGTATAAGGATGAATACTATTATCCGTTGGCGCAGGAAGAAAAAGAAGCACAGGACTATTTGAATTATATTAAGCAGTTTGAAGAACAGTACGAAGGGAAGAAGCCAGCACCAGTTCCGGTTCAGGAAATTCCACTGCGGACTGATTCAGCCGATACGTCACGAAAGCAGTAAGCTTTCAGGTTGTAACAGGCGGTCAGACAGGCATAAGCCAGGGACTTTAAAAGACAAAACCTTCCTAAATGGGAAGGTTTTGTCTTTCAATCCTGCCAATGAACAAAATCGCATAATTATTGTAGATAGAATAAAACATATAAAACAAGAAAGTTGGCAATTGCCAACTTCATACTATAGGATACTTTTAATTCACAACATGATTGGTTTCCATTTTTCACATTATGATCCCCGCCAAAGCGGCAAATCGAAGTTTGACCAGTTGCTTGATCTATTCACACAATTGCTTACCTACACAAGTGGCGATGTGAGTGAAGCTTTGCAATGGTTAAACGAGCTGGATAAAAAATATGAACTCACCGATAACGAATATGGTATGGGTGATTTTATTGATGAATTGAAAGACAAAGGATTCATCACTGATGATGCGCAAAAAGGCGAAATAAAGATCACGCCGAAAACAGAGCAAAGCATTCGTAAACGCAGCCTTGAAGAAATTTTTGGAAAGATTAAAAAGACCAGGAGCGGCGACCATCAAACCTACAAACCTGGGTTGGGCGATGAAGTAAGCCCGGATACAAGACCATTCCAGTTTGGCGATATGCTGGAGCAAATTGATTTTACAGAATCCATTCGCAATGCACAGATCAATCATGGACTTGATTCTTTCACCATGAACGAAGATGATCTGCAGATACGGGAAACCGATTTTAAATCGCAGACATCGACTGTGCTGATGATTGACATTTCTCACTCCATGATCTTGTATGGAGAAGATAGAATTACACCGGCGAAAAAAGTGGCGATGGCTTTAAGTGAGCTGATTACAACAAAGTATCCAAAAGACACTTTAGATATAGTTGTATTTGGTAATGATGCCTGGCCGGTTGAAATTAAAGACCTCCCCTATTTGCAGGTTGGGCCTTATCATACCAATACGGTTGCAGGATTAGAATTGGCGATGGACACTTTACGACGGCGCAAAAATCCGAATAAGCAGATTTTTATGATAACCGATGGCAAGCCGACGTGTTTAAAGATCGGCAAACGGTATTACAAAAACAGTTTCGGATTAGATAGAAAAGTTACCAGTCGTTGTATAAATCTTGCCGCCCAATGCAAGAAATTAAAAATACCTATCACCACTTTCATGATAGCAACCGACCCTTACCTTCAACGCTTCGTACAGGAGTTTACCGAGACCAATAACGGTAAGGCTTACTTCGCATCGCTGGACAAATTAGGCGCCTTTATTTTTAAGGATTTTGAAAGCGGTAAGAGAAAAACGGTTTATTAATATACAACAGCAACCTTTTTATATGCAGAATATTCTTTTTTCGCTGCTAATGTTTTTTAGTACTTGCTCCCTAAGCGAGCCCTCTACGGCGGGCGGCACAATGGAAGATAAAAATTCACTGCATTTGCTTGAACCTACTGGAAAAACCAATGATGCAAAAGAATATGATGGTATCGAAACCAAGTTAAGTTTACTGTTACTGGCTGACAATTCCATTTTTGCATACGAAGGCGCTGATGTAAGCAAAGGAGGCTTTTACACTTATAAAAACATTGCGAAAAAAATTAAGGCATCAAAAAAGAAATTTGGCGGTAAAGAGTTTGTTGTTGTCATCAAACCAACTAAAAAGGCATCCTATAAAAACGCTGTTGACATTCTTGATGAAATGACGATTAACAGTGTTGAAAAGTTCCATCTTAATGACCCTTCTGCCGAAGAAGAATATATACTTCCAAAAAAATCAATCTTCTTTTGAGGGAATAGCGGAATTGCAATAGTGCTTACGACTTGTTGCAGTGCAAAGCTGTCTAGTAACCGTATCTAAATATTATTTAAAAAGCTAAGTATAAAATAGAAATGAACATTAAAAGAATTAACACAATCGGCGAACTTAAAGAGGCAGGTTATAAACCCAGAAGCATTAAAGAAGAAATAAGGGCAAACCTTGTCAAGAAACTTCAAGCTAAAGAAGATACGTTCAATGGAATTATCGGTTACGAAGACACCGTAATACCAGATGTTGAAAGAGCTTTACTGAGCAAACACAATATTCTTTTCCTTGGTTTGCGCGGGCAAGCTAAAACCCGTATGGCCCGCCAGATGACAGAGCTGTTAGATGAATATATCCCGGTAATTGCGGGCAGTGAAATTAATGATGACCCGCTCAGGCCCATCTCTAAATTCTCAAAAGATTTGATGATAGAAAAAGGCGATGACACACCCATTGAATGGATGCACCGCAGCCAGCGCTATGGGGAGAAATTAGCAACGCCTGATGTAAGTGTCGCTGATTTAATTGGCGATATCGATCCTATTAAAGCAGCCAATCTTAAATTGAGTTTTGCTGATGAAAGAGTGATACATTATGGTATCATTCCAAAAAGCAACCGCAGCATTTTTGTGATTAATGAGTTGCCTGATCTACAGGCAAGAATACAGGTTGCACTGTTCAATATATTAGAAGAAGGTGATGTGCAGATACGAGGCTTTAAGCTTCGATTACCCTTAGATATTTTATTTGTATTTACAGCTAATCCTGAAGACTATACAAACCGCGGATCAATTGTAACTCCGTTAAAAGATAGAATAGAAAGCCAGATTCTCACCCACTATCCAAAGTCGCTGGAGAATGCTTTAGCAATTACCGAACAGGAAGCTGATATTGAAGAAGCACAAAAAGAAAAAGTTGTTATAAGCGATTTAGTGAAACGCCTGATCGAGCAGGTAGCTTTTGAAGCAAGAGCTTCTGAGTTTGTTGACAAAAAAAGTGGTGTGAGTGCAAGGCTTACCATCTCTGCATTTGAGAATGCAGTAAGTGCTGCTGAACGCAGAGCCATCATCAATAAAGAAAAAACTACCCAGGTTTGGATAAGCGATTTAGTAGGCATTATTCCATCTATTACCGGTAAAATAGAACTGGTGTATGAAGGCGAACAGGAAGGCCCTTACCAGGTAGCTATGAACCTGCTGGATAAATCTATCCGTTCGCAATTTGTTCAATACTTTCCAAACCCGGATACGTTAAAGAAAAGATCGCCACGCAAAGGTGAAACGCCGCAGGCAGTTGACAATCCTTACCGATCTATCATAAGCTGGTTTGATAAAGGCAACCATATTAATTTGCTTTTTGGAACAACTGATAAGGACAAGATGAATCAATTGTATGCGATAGATGGCTTACATGCATTGGTCAAAAAAACCTTTTCAAATGCGGCGGAAAAGGAAACTGCTTTATTGATGGAATTTGTACTGCATGGCCTGTCTTCCTTCTCATTAATCAGCAAAAAAATAATGGAAACATCCATAGAGTTTAAAGACCTGATGGGAAGTATGCTGAACATTCAGTCATCTACTGGTTTTGATGATTTGGAAGATGAAGATTTTAATTGATCCGTTTATGAGGGTTCATTAGTAACCAGCTTTGTACCCTCATAAATTTCTTTCAAAGGTATTCTCGTATCAATTGTTAGAAGGTATAAACTGTCTCCTACCGACGTATATTCTTTCAATTCCCAGTTACCGGCGGTATTAATATAAAATGCCTCAACAGAAATGGATAATGAATCCACTAAAACATATTCTTTAAGCGTTGCAATGTTTCGGTACAATTTAAACTTGTCACCACGATTGTAATTTTTAGTTGAAGGTGAGAGGACTTCGATAAGTATCGTTGGGTTCAAAGCATTAAACTCATCATCGTTCAGAGTTTTTATATCATCGCAGAAAATAGAAATATCAGGATAAGTAAACAAAGTATTAGCTGGGATATGAATTCGTAAATCACTGCCAAATGGCTGGCACGACTTATCTTTTAGTTCTTGAATCAGCTTACCATATAAATTTCTTGTAACAATATTATCCGGCAGTTTGGCGCCTGACATTGTAAATATTTCTCCCTGGTAATATTCATGCTTTTCATCTGAAGTTTCCTCCATCTCCAAGTATTCTTCTATTGTCCAGACCTTGCGGTTGTAGGCGGGTGCTGGTTCTTTTATTTCCATATTTTAAAGTTACTTCGATTTAAGGTTGCCTTTAAAACTTGTAACCAAAGGACACGCCACCGTAATAAGGTATAAAGCCACCTTTTCCGAAAACCGGAGTTATGGCAGCCCTAAACATAAAACCACCTTCCTTAGGTTGCAGCCGGTATCCAAAATTCAGATGGCCAAATGTCCCTGTGAAAGTATCGTCATCACTATAAATATAATCAGAGTTATAGTTTACAATAGTAATACCGCCACCAATTTCAAAATAGTTTCTTTGGTTTTTTGAAAGCAAATAATTGATGCCTATAGGGATTGTAAGCAGCTGTTCATCGTCAATATTGAAATAACCTATTCCTACTCGTCCGCCAATTCCACCTTCGCTTTTAGTAAACCGGGTATCAAAGTTCATAGAGGCAAGCCCGGGGCCGCCCAGTTCAAAAAACACGGATTTTGCCTGCGCAAACGCAAATTGACTAATGCAAAAAATAATCGTAAAAAGACAAATGATTTTTTTCATAAACTTAGTTTTTGGTTTCAAATTGAGACACGAACATAAACGAAAATGCTGCAATTAGATAATGTTAACTTCTCTTTCCAGCTCAATACCGAATTTGTTTTTTACTGACTGCAAAATCTCTTCGCTTAAGTTATAAATTTCACTGCCTGAAGCATTTCCATAATTCACAAGTACCAATGCTTGCTTCGAATAACAACCGGCATCTCCCTTACGATAGCCCTTCCATCCACATTGTTCAATTAGCCAACCCGCCGGCACTTTCACATGCATACTATCAAATGGGAAGTGAGGAATATTAGGATGCTGGCTCTGCAATTGTTCAAACAGTTTTTTATCAACCTGCGGATTTTTAAAAAAGCTTCCTGCATTTCCAATCACCCTTGGGTCAGGCAGTTTTGAAGAACGAATATTGATGACTGCCCGGGAGATAGCTTTGATACTGAGTTCTGTTACTCCCATCTTTTCCAACTCCTGTTGAATGGCGCCATAGCTTGTATTAAAAACATGCTTTTTATGTAGCCGGTAAGTAACACTTATAATAACAAATTCACCTTTGTATTTATGTTTAAAAACACTTTCACGATAACCAAATTCACAATCATTTACTGTAAACTTCCTTGTGTGTTTGTCTTTTAAATGATAGGCTTCCGCCTCATGAAAAATGTCTTTGACTTCTACCCCATA
Organism: Flavisolibacter sp.; assembly: GCA_028288675.1. GTDB lineage: Bacteria > Bacteroidota > Bacteroidia > Chitinophagales > Chitinophagaceae > Flavisolibacter. The sequence goes on from JAQBNG010000053.1 coordinate 20,318, forward strand.
AGCACCAATATTCTGCATGGGTGATGCACCGACGTTGCCGGGAATAAGCGATAAGTTTTCCATGCCTGCAAAACCATTCTCCACACAATACATAACCAGGTTATGCCAGTTCTCCCCTGCCCCGGCTTTTACATAAATATGTTCTGCATCTTCATTCACTACTTCAATTCCGCCAATTTCATTTTTCAATACAAGGCCATCAAAATCCTGCGTCAGCAATATATTACTGCCACCGCCGAGGATAAATTTTGGATTTTGAATTTTGAATTTTGGATTTCCCAATATCTCTTCTAATTCAGCAACCGTTTTGAACGTAGCTAAGTATTTTGCCATGGCATAAATGCCGAAACTGTTATACGGTTGAAGCGAAATATTTTCACGAATTTGCATGGAAGCAAGAATACAACTTATGGCTCAAATTACAGCCGCCGTCATTGGCTCAACCGGACTTATTGGTTCGCATATTACAGATCTTTTAATCGCTGATAACAGGTACCAAACTGTCAGGCTGATTGTAAGAAAGCCTGTTACACTTTCTCATCCTAAACTGGAAATGAAGCTGGTGAACTTTGAAGATTATGAATCGCTCAAGTTAGCTATTGATGGCTGCGATGTTATTTTTTGCGCAGTAGGCACCACACAGAAAAAAGTAGCAGGCGATAAGCTAATTTATCGCAAGGTTGACTACGATATCCCGGTTAACGCAGCAAGGGCTTGTTTAGAAACAGGTGTGGAGCAATACCTGCTAGTATCCTCAGTTGGCGCAGACAAGAACAGTAAAAATTTTTATTTGCGACTGAAGGGCGAAGTGGAAGAAGCAGTACAGAAATTTCCTATCTCCTCAATATCAATTTTCCGTCCATCAATGTTGTTAGGTAACAGGAAAGAATTTCGTTTAGGTGAACGCATTGGTCAACCCATAACAAAATTATTATCTCCCCTGCTTTCAGGTAAATGGGAAAAATACAAACCTATCGAAGCCAGTGACGTAGCAGCAGGTATGATCGGGGCCGCAAAGAAAAATGAAAGAGGTTTTCATATTTATGAATATAAAGAAATGGAAAAGCTCAATCGCAAAGAATGATTGTGTTTGATGCTCGTAATATTCATGCTATTACTTTCAGGCCACTTAAGTAGCCTGAATGTAAAAAAAGGCAGCACCGCGAAGTGAAGTCTAAGGGTACATTGCCTTAGCGACTAAGAAGGTCCGAATGGGCAGTTACTGCGCATCTACATCAGGCACGATAATCACCTTTTTGAACTGTTTATGTGCATGTAGATTCACACACTCTTTCATAATATCATCTTTACATTTTGCAATCATTTGTGCATCACGAGGAAGTTTCAGAAGCATCTCCATTAAGAACATTCCCCGCACCCTGTTAACCACAGGTTCAGCCGGACCGACGATATATTGTTTATATAAAAAGTCCATTGCTTTAGCATAGTTATGCGCCGCATCAAAAACAACATCCCTTTCTTTGTGCCTGAAATGAACATGGATCACCCGGGAAAAAGGCGGATAGAAAAACTGTTTGCGTTTGTCTATTTCTTCGTTGTACATGCCTGTAAAATCGTGTCGGGCAACGTGTAAAAGTATTGGGTGAGTAGGGTTCATTGTTTGAATCAATACCTTGCCCTGTCCGTCCCTCCTACCGGCACGGCCGCTTACCTGCTCCATCAACTGAAATGCCCTTTCGTTCACTCTGAAATCAGCAAAATGTAGAAGGCCATCCGCATCCAAAATGCCAACTAAGTCCACATTGTCAAAGTCTAAACCTTTAACTACCATCTGTGTTCCTACCAGCACATCAATTTTCTTTTGCTCAAACTGCTGGATCAAGACATCGTGTGCATTTTTATTTTTGACCGAGTCGAAATCCATGCGGCTTACTTTGGCAGTGCCCAGTTCTGCATCTAATATTTCTTCAATTTTTTCTGTACCAAAACTTCGCTGCACCAATTTATCACTTCCACAAGCCATGCAGGTAGCAACAGGTGGATAAATATTGCCGCAGTAATGGCATTTTAATTTATTGGATTGTTTATGATAAGTAAGCGATACATCGCAGTTGCGGCATTCGGCTATCCAGCCACAAACGGTGCATAACTGGTAGGGCGCATAGCCCCGACGGTTTTGAAATAAAATAACCTGCTTGTGTTTAGCAATGGTTGCCTTTATTTCATCCAGCAATTGTGGCGACAGCATTACTTTTTCGCCGCGCTTATGCGCAATAGTCCGGTTGTCAATAAATTCAATGACAGGCATTTTTACTTCGCCAAAACGTTCATGTAATTCAGCCAGTCCGTATTTATCTGTCTTTGCATTATGATAAGTTTCCAGACAAGGTGTAGCACTGCCCAACAATACTTTCGCACCAATTAACGATGACATATAAATCGCGGCATCGCGGCCATGATAGCGTGGTGCAGGGTCTTGTTGTTTGTACGATGAATCATGTTCTTCATCGCAGATTATAAGGCCTAAATCCTGGTAAGGAAGGAATAAAGAACTTCTTGCACCCAACACAATCTTCATCTCGCCGCTTTTCACCTTGTTCCAGATCTCCACTCTTTCGTTTTGGCTGAACTTGGAATGATAGATGCCAATGTAACCACCAAAATGTTTTTGCAGCCGGCGGATAATCTGCGATGTCAATGCGATTTCCGGAAGCATATAAAGTACCTGCTGGCCCCGACGAATATATTGCTCAATCAATTTTATATATACATGCGTTTTGCCGCTTGAAGTGACACCATGCAACAAGCAAACACCTTTTGTGGTAAAACATTCCAGCACTTTTTTGTAAGCTTCTTCCTGTGCAGGCGTTAAGCTAAAATCAATGGTAACATCTTTTGGTGCGTAGTTAATGCGGTCAACGCTTCGTTTTTCTATACGCAGGATGTCTTTATCCACGAGGCCTTTTAACTGTGCATCGCTGGCAGATGCTTTCTTCAGCAAATCGGCTTTGGTTACTTCGCCCTGCGTTTTCATCAGGTGCAAATAACCAAGCAACAACTCCATTTGCTTTGGCGCCCGGCCCCAGTTATTTAACAGCCCAGATAATTTTTCTTCATCATGATACTCGTTGGAAAGCAGGATAAAGGTTTCTTTTTTAGCCGTAAAAGTTTGCTTTAATGATTCCCAAACGAAACAAATTTTTTTTCCTATTAACCTGTTCACAATAGGATACACATGCGGCACGCTTAATATTTGCTGCACTTCGGTCAATCGCAGTTCATGCTTTATGTGCAGCGCTTCAGCAACCAAATATTCCTCGTTGTCAAGCTCCGAAAAATCATCGCCAAATTCCTCGTTATAAATTAAGATCGTTTCGCTGGAAAGTTTAAAATGCGAGGGCAAAGAAGCCGCCATTACTTCCCCCTCTGTACACATGTAATATTTAGCCATCCACTCCCACAACTGCAATTGGTAGCGATGAATAACCGGCTCCGTGTCGAGTAAAGCGAGAATATCTTTTGCTTCAAAACTTTGTGGTTCGTCGCTATGAATGCGCTTTACAATGCCCGCATATTTTTTGTTCTTCCCCAGGTTTACTTCTACACGGCAGCCAATAGCCAGGGCATCCAGCATTTCATCGGGTATGTGCCAGGTGTAGTTTTTTGGAAGCGCAAGAGGTATAATTATTTCGGCAAACATGAAGCGGCTAAGATAAGAGAGTTTGAGTTTGGGGTTGTTTAGGTATTAGCGATTTATCTGATTACGATTGCATTATAATCTTTTGTTTTTATGGGCCAGGGGTAAGAATACCTATTTAGCTTTTGTTGCACAGTTTATGCTGAGGCTGCCGAAGTACACTCTTGCACATTCTGTGATCCTATTCAGCCTTATGCAGGCAACGTTCGGCAGTTGTTTAAACCATCCGGTTAATGTCAGCCAGTTAAGGAGATTGTGCTCTGGTAGGAGCAGCCTGTTTATAGCGTCACCGTCTCACTGTGAAATTGGCTCCGTAGGTGCCCCGTGTTCAAAGCAATAGAACAGATGGCATCGACGGAGCCTGGTAAGGTTCTGCTCCATAGCAATAAGAACCTCGAAGAGTGCGACGCAACGGAAGCCTGATATTAGTACGTCCGCTTAGTACATAGTCACTCGTTAATCCACGAAGCTTTATATTTAATTAATGCAGCTTCCATTTGATTGAAAACAGTTGCTTTTAACGACGCGACATCTTTTAAAGTCAAAGATTCTACGGGCACCTCTGGAAGAAAAATAGCCTTGCTTATACCAGGATTCAAGGAGAAGATAGAGTCGTAGTGCATACGATCAAATGTGTTCAACAAAAGCACCGGCTTAACAGGCGTACCCGTTTCTATAGCAATTCTAAAAGCGCCATCGTAAAACTCTTTTAATGGCTTACCGGTTGTATTAAAAGTTCCTTCCGGGAAAACCAATACAGAAATTTCTTTACGCAAAATGGTTTTCAATGTCTGTACACTTTTGGTACGGTTGGCTATGCTGCTACGGTCAACAGTTACCACCGCATTTTTGTAAATAGTGCCAAACACCGGGATCCTTGCCATTTCTACCTTACCCAGCGGACGAATGAAATGGCGAAAAGTTTTTGGTAAAACAGCAGAGTCAAAATAGGAAATATGATTAGCAACATAGATATATGACTGATGCTCCACCGGCTTTTGCAGGTAAATGTTTTTATGCCGGATAAAAATGAGAAAAAACCATATATCAGCCCAAACAATACACGCAAAATATACCAGGTTGCCTCCACGGATTTTGCCAAACAGGGAAACAACAAGCGACCATAAAAAAACGGGGATCATCAGAATAAAAAATAAGGCAAAGGCATACAAAACATAAAGCAGGTGCAGAGGCTTCAAAAGAATTCGCATTATTAATTATGTTTTAGAGCTTGTTGTGGATTCGCTAAACGTCAGGGACAATGACATTCAGGATCATCTTCAAGGTTATAGCAGGTAATGACTTTGGTGAGGCTATCGCACTGCGCAAAAATTATACGGATGCTTTCACCACCTGTTGTGCGGCCCTGCACCGCAAAGGTTGGGCATGGTCGGTCACGCTTATTTGTTTTATTGAAGTTGATGATACCTTTTTCCATGATCTCCCTAACTTCCTTGTCGTCAATGTGCCGGCAAGCCATGCGGCATATCGCATGTTTAGTATAAATAATTGATTTTGGATGCCGGTTAAAGGCTTCCCTCGCGACAGGTTCATTCCATCGCCTTATAATAAAAGCTAAGAAAAATAAAACCAGTAACGCAACAGAAATAAGTACGTTCCTATTCTTCATTTCCGGATAATTACCGCCAATATAAGCAATAGGCAACAGGCAATAAGCAATTGCAAAATAAGGCAGTAGTAGCTAGTTTTCAGTTTGCAATTTATGGGTAACAGCGAACCGTCAACTGCTTATTGCCTATTGACCATTGCCCCTCCTTAACAATTTCCTAATACTTCAGCCCACTTTTTTCGCTGAGGCACATATGGCTACCTTTGCCCCTCATGGAAAAACAGCGTTCAGTTGCCTTTCATACGCTTGGCTGCAAGCTTAATTTTTCGGAAACTTCTACTCTTTCCCGTACGCTGGAAAGCGAGGGCTTTCTGAAAAAAGACTTTGATGATGTAGCTGATGTTTATGTAATTAACACTTGTTCGGTTACCGATAATGCGGATAAAGAATGCCGCCAACTGGTGCGCCGTATTCAGCGTAAAGCACCGGAAAGTTTAGTAGTGATCACAGGCTGCTATGCGCAATTAAAGCCAAAAGAAATTTCACAAATCCCCGGTGTGAACCTGGTATTGGGCGCTGCTGAAAAATTTAATATCGCATCTCACCTCCGTGAATTAACGAAGAATGATTCCGTCAAAATAAGCAGTTGTGATATTGAAGACGTTTCGGGGTTCAATGCGTCTTATTCACTCAACGACAGAACAAGAACTTTTTTAAAAGTACAGGACGGCTGCGATTACACCTGCACTTTTTGCACTATACCAATGGCTCGTGGAAAGAGCAGAAGCGACAGCATTGGAAATGTTGTTCGCAACGCAGAGCAGCTAGCTGAAAAAGGCGTAAAAGAAATTGTATTGACCGGCGTAAACCTTGGCGATTTTGGTAAGGGTGCCGATGGCGCCAGGAAAAATGAAGAGAACTTTTACCAATTAGTCCAGGCATTAGAAGGCGTTCAAGGCATCGACCGGTATCGCATTTCTTCTATTGAACCAAACTTACTTACAAGGGAAATTATTGAAGCGGTTGCAGGGAGCAAAAAATTTCTACCGCATTTTCATATTCCACTTCAAAGCGGTAGCAATGAAATTTTAGGTTTGATGCGTCGGCGGTATAAAAGAGAAGTGTATGCAGAACGCGTAGAGTTGATCAAATCTTTGATGCCGCACTGCGCTATTGGTGTAGATGTGATCGTTGGTTTTCCATCGGAAAGTGATCTGCATTTTAAAGAGACCTTTGATTTTCTGCATGCGCTGGATATTTCTTATTTGCATGTATTTACCTATTCGGAAAGAGATGGTACTAAAGCTTTGGACATTAAGCCTGTAGTTCCTGTAAACATTCGTCACGAACGTAATAAATCCCTGCGCAATCTTAGTTATATGAAGATGCAATGCTTCACTGAACAGCACCACGGTCAAATCAGGAAAGTATTATTTGAAGGAAAAGGCAGGGCTGATATGATGGAAGGCTATACCGATAACTATATTCGTATTACGACCCCATTTAGGGAAGAGTGGGCAAATAAAATTGTTGACTGGAAGATTTAAGCATAGCGATGAAAAAATATTTAGCCATAGCCAAATTTGTATGGAGCGAGGAAATGATGGAATTGATTGCTGAACACCGTGAACACATCAACTCATTGATTGAAGAACAGGTGATAGACCATTATGCAGTAAGCATGGAACTACAGACAGTTTGGATTACCATGAATGCTAAGAGTAAGGTAGAAATAAAGAAGCTTTTGTCTCCTTCCCCTCTGGTTAAACACTGGAAGATCCAAATAAGTGAATTGATGGTGTGGGACGGGCAGAATTACCGGTTGCCTGCAGTGCAATTGAACTGATGAAAAACAAAAGTATTTTTTAGAAAATATTTTTTTCAGTATAGTCGTTCCCCTTATTTTTGCACTCCTTTAGCCACTTACAGCAAGCATAAGGTTGCCGGAAAAGGTCAGTTCTAATATTATCGGGAGTTTAGCTCAGTTGGTTCAGAGCATCTGCCTTACAAGCAGAGGGTCGGCGGTTCGAGCCCGTCAACTCCCACGCAGTCTGGTAAAGGGTTTCAAGAAATTGGAACCCTTTTTTATTTCTGCTGGTTTAAACAATTGTAGCTGTGTTTCCACTTCCGGCACCTTGCAAGTGCACAATCTATTTTTATCAAAGCGCTTTATTTTTCGTTTTAAAACCTTTTTTTATGCAAAAGAAAAAGTATGACACAGCTGTAATCCTGCCATTTCTTCCTGGCAAAAACAGGTTACAGTAGTTATGAAGGCCACCGGCTTCGCTTCTTATTCGACGAGGATTGGGACTGCATTAAACAGAAGTATTGGCGCAAAAAAATAGAAAAGCAGCTTCGGTACATAGCAAAAGCTTGGCTCTCGTTTTCGCAGCATCGGGCATGTGCCGATAAAGGAAGCTTGTAGGGATCCTTTTCTTCAAAACAAAATCTTGCAATCCATTCTATTCTTGCGTACAGAATTTGGACTGGGCAAAACCTTTAAGCTACTGGGTTTAAGAGCGTCGCTCTACCGGGAATGGACAAGTAGAGAAAAAACTAGATGCCCAGTGTCCAAGAATGCTCTTTGCCTGAAGCGGTATCCGAACCAATTGAGAGAGGAAGAAATCCAGAAGATAAAAGCCCTGCTTATCTCTCCTACCTACCGACGTTGGCCTATTAGTTCTATTGCTGCATTTGGACTGCGCAAAAGCTGGTCGTAGTCAGTCTCAAGTCTTGGTATAAGTATGCACGGCTTATGGACTTAAAACATCCACCAGATAAGTGGGGTAAAAAGAAAGTTGGATTAAGAGCCACTAAGTGCAATGAATATCTGCATATCGACACCACCTACTTCTTTCAACGGGCAAGAAGGTTTGCATTATGTGGTTATGGACAACTTCTATAAAATGATTCTTGGATTTCATGTAGAGGAAGCCATATGTTTTAACCTAATCAAAGGTGCGTTGCAAAATGCGCCGCTCTTAACAATAAGCACCTATCCCGATCAAAGTGAATGTTTTTTGGTGGCAGATGGCGGAAGGGAAAACCACAATCAAAGGCTTGATGAATTTATCGCTTCTCTTATGGATTTTAAGATGACTAAAATAAAGGCGAAAGACATCCAATTTTCCAACTCTCCAATTGAAGCCATTCATAGAATACTCAAAGGACGCTATCTTCAAAAACAAAAGTTTAAAAGCATCGAAACGCCAAAAGAAGTGTATTTTAATGTTCCTTTGAAATTTGATGCAGGACAACGAATGAAAAAGGCCATAACGGCAAGAATCATTAAAAACAAAACATCTTCATGTAGCGCTTGCACTACCTGGCAAGTCTCTACCCCACTTTCGGCTGCACAGCCTCTTCTAAAGTGTTCTGCTCTTCCCCCGACAAAATCTATCTACGATACACCGTAGGTCGATGCCCGATTCACTAATAAAGTATACAAGCGGTTTGATTTTAGTCTCAGGCACGATACCCCGCCGACTAAAGATGACATAATCGAAACAATTTAACCTCTCTATTGCGGAAATTATTTGATAAGCTTTGACCCTTAGCGGATTTTTGATTTAGCTATGATTATTCCAAATGCTTATCCACTTTTTTGTAACCCCATAAACCGAAATCTGTTCCTTCAAATTGTAATTTGCTGTGTAACCGGCAGATCATGCTAAATATTTCTTCATTATCCTTATCATCAAAGCCAGTTCCATCAGTCAACACTTTTTGATTTTTAAGTTCAAAAAATTCTCGTCTAACGTTGTTGCCACCTGCAACCGCTGTGCTCATAACCTTTTCCATAGGTTGGGCGACATTGGCATGCGATTTAGATTACACTTTTAATCGCTAAATGTATTGCAGATATGAGTGACAAGCCACTAGAATCATATTTTCCGGATATAGTAGCAGAAGTAAAAGGATTTGCCATTTTTATGATGGATACTGATGGTGTAATACAAACATGGAATATAGGGTGCGAATTAATGAAAGGTTTTAAAGCAGAGGATGCAATAGGAGAGAATTTTAGGATTCTTTTCCCTGACTTTTTAAGAGATCAGCACCTGCCTGAAAAAGAAAGACAAATAGCAAAAGACACAGGCAGATTTGAAGGCGAAAACTGGCGGGTAAAAAAGAACGGAGATCTATTTTGGGCATTTGTAGTATTGACACGAGTTACCGATGAAGAAGGGAACCATATCGGTTATGTAAAAATTACCCAGGATCAAACTGACAAGAAAAAATATCTAGACCAGTTAAATAGTAAGATTGAAGATATCAGGAAGATCAACCAAAAACTCGATACCGTCAATAATGAACTGCTTAAATCAAATTCTAATCTCGAAGAATTCGCATACGCATCATCGCATGACCTGCAGGCGCCTTTAAGAAATATGATTTATTATGTAGGACGTTTAAAGGATGAATTAGAAACACAGCTAAATGAGAAACAGCTCGAATTTTTTAAACGGATCGAAAATTCGGGCAGCCGAATGGTAAGCCTCATAGAAGATTTATTATCCTTCTCCTATATTAGTAAGGGTACAGCCCAAAAATCTGAAATTGATTTAAACCAGCAGGTGAAAGATGTATTAGAAGACCTGGAACTCGACGTATTGCAAAAAGGGGCAAAAATTACCGTTGAAAAACTACCTAAGGTCCGGGGAGACCGTCGCCAGTTTCAGCAATTTTTCCAAAATTTAATCGGCAATGCGATTAAGTACGCAAAGCCAAATGTGGTACCGGAGATACAAATTTCTTCAAACGAAGTGACAGGACGTGAAGCAAAGGCAAGCCTTCCAACTGAAGAGGCGGATAGAAAGTATTATTTTATCCAGTTGAAAGATAACGGAATTGGTTTTGAGCCGGAGTATGCCGAAGATATTTTTAAAGTATTCACCCGCTTGCATGGGGCTTCAGATTATTCGGGCTCAGGTGTAGGGCTTAGCATTGTGCAAAAAGTTGTAGAAAATCATAACGGCTATATTTGGGCGGAAAGTAAACCTGGAGAAGGGGCAAGTTTTAAAATACTTCTCCCGGTAGATTAAACACCGTAAAGCGGTGTTGTTTTGTTCTAAACTGATGTGCTATTAAACAACCGTAAAGGTGCACTCTTATACTTATTTCCTTAGAAGTTACTCACACATAAAAACTTTAGCGGGTAGCACTCATACTACGCCTTTGTGTTATGCGGTAAAACTTTTCAATTAGTTTACTTACCGGCAATTTTCAATCAATTAGTGTTGATGATGAAGCAGACTTAATTACAAGCTATTGTTAATGGGAAACCAGCCACGGGTTACGCCATTACGCTGCCCGGTTACTTTCGTTATCTCTATGATAGGGAGAAATATCTGTCAGGAAAAAGATGATTTTACCGGTAGCAATAAGGATTACCAGGTTACACTATCTAAGTATTAATGAGCTCATAAACCAGGGTTGGCAACCAAAAGAAAAATCGCATTATTTGTTTCTTTTCAAACGTCAATTTAGCAATTTCTCCATGGTGTAGCGAAGGTTAGAATTCGCAGATCTACTCACCTTATCCAAGTGCTTTTATCACTTTTTATTTTGGCTTATAAACGTGTATGGATTGTCCAACCAACTTCCATTTACCCTTACTCTTTTCCAAAATTCTAAATTCGTAGGTATAGCTCTTACTACCATCTTTTGCCGTTGACTCTTCATCATGACTCACCCAGGCATTATTGCCACTCACCCTCATTTTGTAATTTGTATTAATTGAAGATCCCCCTTGGCCAACCATGGTGGCGGGTGGGTTAATCATCAGATCAGGCGATAAATCAAGTGTCGTACCATCACCAGTTGAAATTAAGATCCTGCTGTAAGGCTTGATGAGCCAACACGCTGCGTGGCCTTTAATATCACCCGATCGCCAGGTTGCCGATTCCCTTTGGAGCAATGTTTTAATGGCAAGCTCTTCGCCATTTTGACCGTAAGCGTGGCTTAATGAACTGGCAACAATAAGGAGTAGAAGCAGGTGCATTTTTTTCATAATAATTTGTAGCTATTCATGTATAGCCTATTTAAAGATACGTTGGATGCTGCTCGTCGACGATAGAATGCAACGTAGGTTCGTTAACCATTTTTGCCGAGTGGATGGTAGCTTAAACAAGCTTCTATATGTTTCTTTATTTCGAAAAAAGAAAATCAAATGATGTTAGCTGGTTTAGCGGTAGAGTACCCAGGGAATGGAGTAATATGCAGGAAAACTTTTTACACATTTAAGTTAAGCTATCGTGTTCCCAGAGATAATTTTACCGAGGACTTAGAAAAAGCAGACTTACTATGGCTGGATAAGAGTACCACAACTACAGTGATGTCAAACAGTAAGCGCCCTAAGTAAAAGGGCCTTCTTTCACCGCAGGTTTCCACGTGTATTTTCTACCTTTTAATAAGTTGAATCTATCAATATATCAGGGAAAATGCAGCCTGCATCACGTAGTCATTCAGGGCTTTTACCCGCGCTATATTAAATCACTCAAGTGGTTCTAAAGTAATCCCTTAGTGAAGCAAATAAGAATGTACTTCTGAAGGAAAACTTACTACGTTTATCATTGAACCCCGGTTCAATTCTGATCCAAACCAAAATAATTGCCTATGAAAAACTTTACCCTTTTTAGTCGGCTTCTGTTACCTGCACGCCTCCGGAAATTTTTCACTGTATGTATGCTGGGCTGCTGTATAACGGCCATGGCAAACCCTGATAGTGATTCATTACAAGGAGCTATAACAGGCCAGCATCTTTTTGCTGTTGTATTTACTCAACAACCCTCGCCGGCCACTATTTGCGAAGGCGGTAGTGCAGACTTTAGCGTTGTTGCTACAGGCAGCGCCTTACTAAGCTACCGATGGCAGGTAAGTACAGAGGGCGGCGCCACCTGGATTAACTTAAGTAACGATGCAATTTACAGTGGTGTATCAACTCCCAACCTTGCGGCAAGTGGCATTGCAGCTGTAATGAATGGCTATCAGTACCGCTGTGTTGTGTCAGATGGTAGTTCTGCTAATTCGGCTTCAGCCTTACTTACAGTGAATCCCGCGCCTGCTGTTCAATCGGCTAACATTGGCGTGCAGGTTTGTATCAATGGTTCGGCTACTGTTACAGCATCTTCTTATGCAGGAGTAGCTTATCAATGGCAGGTAAATACAGGTTCCGGTTTTATCAATGTAGCAAATGGTGGCATTTATGCAGGTGCTACTACTTCCATGCTAAATATCACCGGCGTTCCCGCTGCTATGGAAGGCTATTTATATCGTTACATAGCTACAAATACTACAACTGGTTGCTCAGCCACCAGTGCACTTGATACACTTCATGTGTTGCCTTACGCTGCTATTTCGCAACAGCCTGTGGCTGCAACGGTCTGCCCTGGTGCTAACGCCAGTTTTACAATTACAGCGACCGGGGCCTCAGCCATTAAATGGCAGGTAAGCACCAATGGCTCAACCTGGACAGATGTGCCCAACAATGCAATGTACTCAGGTGCCTCAGGCACTACACTAAGTATTAGCGGCGCTAACTTATCAATGAACAATTACAGGTACCGCGTCATTTTATACAATGCTTTGGCCTGCCTGGTCTCTTCAAATACTGTTTTTCTTTTTGTGCGACCCTTTACCAATATTACCGTGCAACCGGCTAATACAACGGTTTGTGCTACCAATACAGCAAGCTTCAGCGTAACCGCTACGGGCAATACCCTTACTTACCAATGGCAAACAGACAATGGAAGCAACGGCGTTTCATGGACCAATATCACTCCGGGTGGTACATCCTCTACGCTTAACCGCACTAACGTATCCATGTCAATGAATGGTCACCGGTTCCGGGTAATTGTTACCGGCTTTTGCGGAAGTTTAATATCTGCCGAGGCTACGCTTCAAACTAAGAGAGGTACCTGGCTGGGTGTTACAAGCACCGACTGGCATACAGCCAGTAACTGGTGCGGTGGTGTGCCTGATAATACAACTGATGTCCTCATCCCGGAAGGAGCACCGAACATGCCTGATATTCTTTCCGGCATTGGCTATTCCAGAAGCGTTACTATAGAGCCTGCCGCAAGCCTTACAATTAGTGGCGGCGTAACACAAATGAGCGGACCATTTTCTCTTGATGGGACGGTGGCGTATACCGGCTTTGCCAACCAACAGGTGCTTCCGGCTTCACACGGATCGCTGAAGGTTGATGGAAGTGGTAACAAATACCTGCAGACCTCCACAGATGTTTATCATGACCTTGTACTCGGTGGAGTAGCCAAACTCGTTACCGCTAACTATATAGTAACGATGAAAGCGGGGAGTAATCCAATCAGCGGATTGGACCTTGCCGGTGCTTCCACAAGTTGGATCGTAACCGGTAATGGCACTGCTGGTGCAGCCAATACAGGACTGGGTGGAATGCAGTATGAAGAAGTGCGGCCGCAGGATGGGAATGTGATCTTCCCGGTAGGTCCAACTGACAATACCTATAATCCTTTATTCCTCCAAAACAAAGGTGTGACGGATCGCTTTACGGTGGCAGTAAATGATCAGCGCATTCCCGGCAGTTTCGATGGGCGAAGCATTAACCGTACCTGGAAAGTAACAGAAGGCATAGCAGGTGGAAGCAAGGTGTCGCTTGATCTTAAATGGAATAAGCCAGAGGAACAGTCGATGTTTGATAGCGCTGATGTACTCATGGTCCGTTCAGAAGGTTCTATGATAGTGGAAACCAGGATGGTTAATACTCCAACTAACCGCCCATTTGCCAGGGTTAGCGCCAGTGATTTTTTGTCACTAACCGAATTTAGTGTGCAAACTTTTAAAGCAGAGGACCTGGTGCCGTTACCTGTAAAACTCATATCATTCACAGCTGAAAAGAAAA
>JAQBNG010000055.1 GCA_028288675.1 Flavisolibacter sp.
ATTTCAAAACTCTTGATCAACGCCCCCTGGAGCGGATGGCTTTTCTTGTTGGCGGGTTATTGTTTTTTTGGATTTTAGAAGGCGCTATTCCCTTGTTTCAGCCGCAATATAAAAAAACAAAAGCCCGCCATGCCGCAGTAAACTTTTCTTTTACAGTCATGCACCTTGTTATTCATACAGGGCTTGCTGTGTTAGTAGTATTGCTGGCCGACTGGTGTACAACGGAAAACTTTGGTATCGTTAATTGGGCAGGTGCAAATGTGGTTGGTACGATTGTTCTTTCTTTTTTTGTGTTTGATTTTTTCATTGGCTGGCTGGTACATTTTGTAGAGCATAAAACTTTTTTCCTGTGGCGTTTTCATACCGTGCATCATGCAGATAATAATGTAGATGCTACAACTGGTCTGCGCCATCATCCAGTGGAAAGTGTTTTACGTGGATTGTTTTTCTTCATTGCCATCCTGGTTTCTGGTGCGCCTATGTATGCCATCATGATCTATCAAACTTTCCTGATTCTTTTTACAGCTTTCACTCACGCCAATATTAACCTGCCCGCAAAGGTTGACAAGGCACTGAGTTATTTTTTTATTTCGCCTAACATGCACAAAGTGCATCACCACTGGCAGCAGCCTTATACCGACAGTAACTACGGTGCTGTACTTTCCATCTGGGATCGTTTGTTAGGCACATACCGCCAATTGCCACCTTCTCAAATCCGTTATGGCCTCGACCGTTACTATCCTAATGAGCAGGATGAAAATTTTGGAATGTTGTTGCGCAGGCCGTTTGGAAAGATGAAGGACGTAAAAAGTGAAACGTCAAACGTGAGGCAAGAATTGGCTATAAAGTAAGATACTTTGCTATTTACTGCCTGGCGTTTGTCGTCTTACTTCCCTGTACTTTCGCTTCATGAAATGCATTGCACTCATCCCTGCACGCTATGCCGCGACACGTTTCCCGGGAAAATTAATGACCCTCCTAAAAGGTAAATCTGTTATTCGCCATACCTACGATGCAACAGTGGCAACAACTTTGTTTGATGAAGTAATTGTGGCTACTGACAGTGATATTATTTTTAATGAGATTACTACTAACGGTGGCAAGGCAGTAATGACAACCGGTAACCACGAAAGCGGCACCGATAGAATTGCTGAAGCGGCAATAGACATAGAAGCAGATGTGATTGTAAATGTGCAAGGCGATACGCCGTTTGTAAGAAGAGAACCATTGGAAAAATTACTGCAACAGTTTGAAGATGCTTCTGTACAAGTGGGTTCGTTAATGCAGGTATTGGATGATGAAGCCCTGGTTGCCGACCCGAACTATGTAAAGGTTTGTGTTGATAAAAATTTAAATGCGCTTTTCTTCAGCCGTAGTGTGATTCCTTTTCCAAGAAATAAAATTATTCCCATCACCTACTATGAGCATATCGGTGTGTATGCTTTTCGTAAAAAAGCTTTGATAGATTTTACAACCTGGCCCGTATCTCCTTTGGAAGATGCAGAGAAAGTTGAGTGTCTTCGCTATTTAGAAAATGGCGTTTCTATACGTATGGTGGTGACGGATTTTATGGGCGTAGAGATAGACACACCGGAAGATTTAGAAAGAGCGGAAAAATTATTGCTGTAAATCAAGATGCACCGCATTTACTGTTTCGCCAAAAAAGATGGAAGCTTTATTAGTAAAATCTTCTGCTGAATCGGTGGTATAAAAAGCCCTTCTCCCCTCTTTTGAAATCGTGCCTTCTATTTCATGATGCCGCTGTAAATAATCTTGCAGGCTATGCGTTACAATCTCGCCTTGCGATAAAAGCTTAACATTCTTCGGCAAATATTTTTCAATTTTTTCTCTTAACAACGGGTAGTGCGTACAGGCAAGCAGTAAAGTATCAATGTCTTTATCCCTGCTTAAAATGTTGGCTATATGCTTCCGTACAAAATAGTCAGCGCCATCAGTTGTATGCTCATTGTTCTCTACTAAAGGAACCCACATGGGACAAGCTTCCTGCGTAAGCCTTACCTGCGGAAAAAACTTTTCAATTTCAATTTCATAAGATCCCGATTGCACGGTGCCGGTGGTTGCCAGCACACCAATACTGTTGGTGGTTGTATGCTTACCGATGATTTCTGTTGTTGGTCTGATTACACCCAACACTCTTGCAGCGGGGTTCAACCTTTCCAAATCGTTTTGCTGAATACTGCGCAAAGCTTTTGCCGATGCAGTATTGCAGGCAAGAACTATCAACGGGCAGTCTTGTTTTAATAGCCACTCTACACACTGCAGGGTATAGCGGTAAACAGTTTCAAAACTTCGGGTTCCATACGGCGACCGGGCATTATCGCCCAGGTATAAATAATCATACTGCGGCAGCCTATCTACAAATTCACGCAGCACGGTAAGGCCACCATAACCCGAATCGAAAACACCAATTGGAGACATGGTTGCGAAGGTAGCAAGTGGCGCATTGGATAAACAGGTAGTATCAGAAATTTTATCATCAACAGGTTGAAGTTAGTTATGTACTTAGCTGCAGTAGCACTATGAAGCTTTGGTTGCGTCGCACTCTTGTACATTTTGTAATTCTATTCGGCATTGCACAACCACTCTCCAATACTTAACCTAACTGCCATCATAAAGCCACTTCTTTGTCATCCCGACGCAGGAGGGAACTGTGGATTGTGGTTTGATGAATGCTGCCACCAGTTTTACTTTTACACCGGTCGTTTACATAACAGGCCAAAGATCCCTCGTGCCTCGGGATGACAAACAACCCTACCGGTTCATAGCAGTTCCTATGCCGCGCAGCGGCAATGGAGCCCTTCGGCCACACTCAGGATAAACGCTGCCACTATTGCTTGATAACGTTACAAAAGCCGGTCAACAAAAAATTGTTTGTTTGCTTCTCTGCCTCTTTACACCGGCCAAATTTCCGCACCTTTGAAAACTATTATGAGACGCAACCTCACAGCAGAATTTTTAATTTTTATAGGCGCAGTTATTCTCTTTGTTCCGTTCCTCGGCACCACTCATTTGTTCGATTGGGACGAAATAAATTTTGCGGAAGCAAGCAGGGAGATGCTGGCTACCGGCAACTACGCCATTCCACAAATTGGCTTTGAACCTTTTTGGGAAAAGCCACCACTGTTTTTTTGGCTGCAGGCAATTTGCATGAAGATTTTTGGCGTCAACGAATTTGCAGCCCGTTTTCCAAATGCCATATGCGGCATACTTACTTTACTTCTTCTGTATCGTTTAGGAAAAAAATTAGTGAATGAGCAGTTTGGCTGGATGTGGGTTCTTATTTATGCCGGCTCATTATTACCCCAACTATATTTTAAATCCGGCATTATTGATCCCTGGTTCAATCTCTTTATTTTCCTGGCGGTTTACCAGCTTGCTTCGTATAGTGATGTACAGAATAACAGGCCTCTAAAACGAATCATACTTGCCGGCTTATTTACCGGTCTTGCAGTAATGACAAAAGGCCCTGTGGCTTTACTGATCGTTGGCTTATGTTACGGTGTATTTGCTATCAGCAGCCGGTTCAGGAACTTCATGAAGCCACTGCATATTTTACTGTTTCTTTTAGTAACTGCACTTGCAGGTGGTATCTGGTTTATTGCTTTATACGCAAATGGCCAGCAACACATCATTACGGAGTTTATTTTATACCAGGTACGTCTTTTTCAAACCGAAGATGCCGGCCATGGAGGACCATTCTTTTATCACTTTATTATTCTATTAGTCGGGTGTTTCCCTGCAGCGGCACTCAGTATTTTGAGTATGCGGATTGGCAAGCGGGAGAATAGTACTCCAAAACATTTTCACCTTTGGATGCTGATTCTATTTTGGGTAACGCTGCTTTTATTCTCCATTGTAAAAACCAAGATCGTTCACTATTCATCGCTATGCTATTTTCCGTTAACGTATTTGGCTGCTGTTAGCTTTTACCATCTTTACAATCGAAAATGGAAGCTGCCACAATGGAATAAATGGCTACAGTTTACAACCGGGCTTTTGCTTTCTTTAATAATTATTGTTGTAACATTTATTGATGACCTGAAGCCCTGGTTATTGCAACCTGGCAACGTGAAAGACCCTTTTGCAAAAGCCAACCTTGCAGCACAAGTGGAGTGGACAGGCTGGGAAAAATTACCCGGCGTTTTACTACTGACGGGCGTTATTATTTTTATTCTTCGTGCCGGAAAAAATATTCGCAGTTCTTTAGTAGCACTTTTTATCACTGCCCTTATTGGCATCAATCTAACCATACTTTTAATTACTCCTAAAGTGGAGCCCTACTCGCAGGGTGCGGCCATAGAATTTTACAAAAGCAAACAAAACGAAGTAGCTATTGTTGAAACCTTGCGGTTTAAGAGTTATGCGCATCTTTTTTATACGATGCGTCCACCGCAGTTTACCCGGTCAATAGCCGATAGTATAAAACGCTTTAATGCGCACCCTGAAATACCGGTTTATTATGTTGGAAAAATTCAGAACAAAGAAGAGAATGAAAAAGAATTTCAATTAGAAACCTTGTATGAAAAGAATGGCTTCGTGTTTTATAAATTGAAGCGGTAATTTCTTTATGGAAGATTTTTTATTATGCATCTCAACGTTCTAAAACCAGATGTATGAAGAAAAAAATAATCATGGCCGGTCTTGCCTTTGTAATGGCTGGCGCTGCATCGGCACAAAAAGAAGCACCTCCCAAGCCGCCAACGCCACCAGAACCACCGGTTGAAAGACTGAAAGAAATTCCACCTCCGCCACCCCTGGCTCCTTTACCACCTGATGCGCCACCGCCTCCATTGCCGGCTAATGCTCTACAGGGGGGAAATGATTATGAAGCCTTTTTGAAAAAAAATCCTTCAGTAAAATCTTTACGCTGGACAAATAACAACGAAGTAATCGTTCGCTTGAAATCGGGTAAGGAAGAAACGTACAAATTAGATGATGAAAAAATTATAAAAGAAGCAGAAGCAAAATATGGCCAATTGCCTGATGCACCTCCGCCACCGCCACTTCCGCCTCCACCGCCTCCGCCAGTGGAACATTCTAAAAGCATACGATCATAATAAAAAAGGCCTGCACAATTGTACAGGCCTTTTTCTATTTATATAGGTGTTGAATTATCCGTTGTGATTTCTAAGGTAGCCAACTTGTTTCCCCTGGCGGGTAACAATAGCGCCTTTACTGCTTACCAGCAGTTGTGTGTTTTGGCTATCGGAAAGCAGGTAGGGAAACTGGCTGCTATTCGTTTTTGAAAGCTTGCCTAATACGCTTAAACCACTGCTTCCCACCTTCACCAAATTGTACTGCGTTGTAACATGAAATGTAGAAGAAGGATCGGCATTGAAATAGACATCGCCTAAAATATAACGGCTGTCTAATGCCACACGGCCGGTGGTACTGGCAACATCTGTTGGCGGTTGCGGGTAAGTTTTGGGAACCACCACTTCAGGAACCTTACGTGCTGGCCGTCCTGCCAACTGGTCGTCTGCATGGCTCCATCCTTTTTCAATAGAAGTTAAACGGTCGTACTGTCCCGGATGTGTACGGCTGGCTCTTGCGCTGGCTAAGGTTTTCATAGCCGACTGCGCCTGTAGCAACGTAGCGCCCATTTTACGTAATACAAATCCCGAAAATTCATCAGCTTCTAATTCTAAAGCCGGCTGACTGCCTCTTGCACTAACAGTGTGGCCGTTAAGATGGTGGCCAATCTCATGTGCTAATACACTGATGGCTGCCCATTCTGTTCCGGTAGTTTTAATCAGGTTATTAATAAAGGTTGGGTTGTATAAAACATACCGCTTTCCACCATACACTACGGCTGCCGCATTTTCAATATTTGCAGGCTGTATCTCGAAGCTTGGTTTCAAGCCCACCGCATCAATTATTTGTTGGGCAATTTGTTTGCCTTGCGCCGCTGTAGTAAAGCTATTAGTAGGAACCGTCCACTTATTTATGGTAGCATGTTCACCTATCCGACCTGTTGTTTGTGCTATAACTGCTCCTGACAAAAACAGGCTAAAAAGAAGGAATACAAATCTATTTTTCATAGTAAGTTCTCCAAGTGATTTAGAGCTTACTATTGTCAATTTTAGCGCCGGATGATGTTAAGAAAAAGCAGCAGCAGAGGGATTAACAAGGACTTAAATAATTCAAACTTTAGATGGAAAGTTGGCAATTGGCAACAAGCAATTAGAAAGAATAACTTGATAAAATCGGCTAAATGATCCAAGCAATTAGTGCCGCTACAATGTATCAGTTTTGCTTATTGCCAGTTGCTTATTGTGTTAGCTCCACTCCTTGTCTTCTTCTTCCTTTCTTTCCCTTTCAATTCTTTTGGTAAGCAAAATGCTGATTTCATAAAGCAGTAAAAGAGGAATGGCAACGGTCATCTGGCTGATGACATCCGGCCCTGGAGTAATAATGGCAGCAACCACTAAAATAATGATGATAGAGTATTTGCGAACCCGGCGTAAATAGCTAGCTGACACAATGCCGATTTTTGCCAAAAGTATCATGACTAAAGGTAACTGGAAGGCAAGGCCGGTACCCAACACAAGGGGAATTACCGTATCAAAATAGCTGGCTATCGTCCAACGGTTTTCAATGTTTTCATCCAGTTGAAAGTTGCCAAAAAAATTGAGCGTATAAGGAGCTATAATAAAATATCCAAAGAAAACGCCAGTGAAGAAAAGCACGGACACCCAGAAGATAAGTCCCCTGGTATTTTGAAGTTCCTTCCTGCTTAATGCTGGCTTTATGAACCGCCAGAACTCCAAAAAGATGTATGGAAAAGCAATGATGATACCACCTACCAGCATTACAGAAATAAACGTACTGAACTGCGTTGATACGCCTATGCTTTGCATTTGTATGTTTAGCCCTTTCATGCAAAGTGCGCCTTCCAAATTCAACGCCTTGCCAATGCGACAGAAAACACGGTAAGTTGGAAAATCTGCATGAGTAGGGCCTAACAAAACCTTCTTAACAAAAAAATCTTTATTAAAAGCAATTACAATGGCGCCAATTAATATGGCAAGTACACTACGAAAAAGATGACCACGCAAAGCTTCTAAATGATCTATAAAAGACATCTCCGCTTTGGGTTCGCCATTGTTGCCACGTCTGAAAAATGATAATGCCATTGGTTAAAAAAAGTGCGGCAAAGATAGGAGGAATAGCGAGTGGCAAGTAGCAAGTGGCGAGTAGCCCACTAGCTTGCGGTGCATTACTAATATCAATAGCCTATTTGTTTTAGAAGAACAGAATTGAACCCTGCTGAATAGAATTACAGGCGTACAAGGGTGCGACGCAACAGACGATCAATAGTAGTACTTAAGCTGGGTACACAAAAACTAAAAAATTTATTGTCAGCCAAGTAGAAGAACCCATTAAACTAACGGCTACTTGCTATTCGCCACTTGCTACCCCCTACTTCAACACCTTCATCTTTACCATCTCTATCCTTGTATCGCTTACGGTTAAAATATCAAACTCAAAATCATCAATGATGATGCGCTCTTTTTGCTGCGGGATTGTTTCGTGATGAGAGATGATGAAGCCCGATAAAGTTTCCGACTCGTCATCAGGAAAATCTATTCCATATTTTTCGCAGATGTAGTCTAACTCCAGGCGCCCGCTGAAAATGTATTCATTCTCGGCTAACCGCTTTTCTACAAACTCCTCGCTGTCGTATTCATCATGTATCTCTCCAAAAATTTCTTCCAGCACATCTTCCATTGTAACTATACCGGCGGTGCCGCCAAATTCATCTACCACCCAGGCAATGCTTTTACGCTCCTTTGTGAACTTACCGATCAAATCAGTTGCGCTCATACTTTCAGGCACAGCAGGTATGGGTAGCAAAATACTTTGCAGATCGGGTGGCGCTTTAAACAAATCCAACTGGTGAACATAGCCAACCATGTTGTCAATGGTTTTGTCATATACGACCAATTTACTCAATTTGGTTTCTATGAACTTCATGCGGGCTTCATCTACAGTACAACTTATATCTACACCAATAACTTCTTTACGCGGTACAAGACATTGCCTGATTTTTACCTTTGGCAGTTCCAGGGCATTTTCAAAAAGCTCGGTATTCATCTCTTCGGCTTCAAAATCGTTGTCATTATTTTGCTGGAAAAGTGTATCCATCGAACTGTTTGACAAGCTGTCTTTTGTTTCCCGTACCCGCACATTAAAAATGTATTGCAACGTCCAGTTGGCCATTGCCAAAAAAACACGGGCCACCGGCAGCAGAAACTGGTGCAAAATATTAATAAGCCACACTATGCGTGTAAGCAAAATATTACTGTGCGCCCTAAAGATGGCACGGGGTATAAACTCGCCTAAGATCAACACTACAAAAGTGGCAAGCACGATATTTAGTCCAACTCTTACTCCTTCGTACCTCAAGCCAATGGCGTTCCAAAGCGGTTCGGTAATAGTGGTAAACAGTAAGGCAAAGCAAACCAGGAAAAGGGTAAACCCAATCAGCATCGTGCTTAAAAAAAGCTCCGGGTTTTCAAAATATTTAGAAAGAAGAATAGCATCCTGCCGGCCTTGCTTTTTTCGCAGTTCAATGCCAAAACGGTTAACACTGTAAAACGCCATCTCGATGCCGGCAAAAAACCCCATCATTAAAAGGGTTGCTATAAACCATGCGATTGTACTTACTGCTATTATCATTTTAATAAAGATAAGAAGGTAAAAAATCCAAAACCCAATAGCCAAATTTCTAAAAGTTTTTTACCGTCATAAGAGTGCTTTTTACTTTCAGTAACTGAAGCAGAAGTTTGTGGTTCATTCAATAAAATTCAAAACAATGGCTTCGGCTTCCGTGCAGGCCTCATCAAGTTGGGAGTTAACAATAACCTTAGTGAAGTATGTTTTAAAGCTTATTTCGTAAGCAGCTTTACTAACTCTTGCTTTAAGCGACTCCTCGCTTTCTGTACCACGGCTGGTAAGGCGGCGCTTCAATTCATCTACACTGGGTGGTTCAATAAAAATAGACAGGGTAGTTTCGGGAAATTGCTGCTGAATATGAATTGCACCTTTTACATCAATATCCAGCACGGGGGTTTTGCCTTCCTTCCAAATGCGGTTCAGCTCCGATTTCAGCGTTCCATAATATTTCCCCTCATACACCATTTCCCATTCTACAAATTCTTCGTGCTGAATTTTGTTTGTGAAGTCTTCAGCGGTCATAAAGTAATAATCAACGCCATTTTTTTCTTTTCCTCTTGCTTCACGGGTTGCCGCCGAAATTGAAAAGGCCAGCTTATCGGGATACTTTTCTAACAGGAAACGGGTAATGCTTGTTTTTCCTGCTCCCGAAGGCGCCGTGATGATGATAATTTTCTGTTGGTTGTTGATGGTCATTAAAGAAAATGAATGGGGCGAAGGTAGGGTGGCCGTAGTTTAAAGTCAAAAGTTGAAAACTGTAAGTCTTCATTAATGCAGACAGCTGAAAAATTAAAGCCCGTTTTATTTTGGAAAGACTGAATTTTGACGCTTCTTAAAAATGAAGACATGGAGTATAATATAGAAGAAATAAATGGGCTGATCAAAAACCGTCGTTCACACTTTCCAAAACAATTTGATACAACAAGAAAAGTGGATGACACCGTTGTGCAGCAGATACTTGAGAACGCCACCTGGGCGCCAAGCCATGGTCAAACGGAGCCCTGGAAGTTTGTAGTATTTACAGGAGAAGGCTTGCAAAAATTAGCCACCTTTCAAGCCGAATTATATAAAAAAGAAGCAGGGGACAATTTCAAAGAAGCGCCTTATCAAAACCTGCTGGCTAATCCCCTGATGGCATCTCATGTAATTGCGCTTTGCTTAAAGCGTGACCCGAATAAAAAATTTCCGGAAATGGAAGAAATAGCCGCTGTTTCCTGCGCTGTTCAAAATATTTATTTATCGGTTACAGCTTATGGGT
>JAQBNG010000060.1 GCA_028288675.1 Flavisolibacter sp.
TTTTCTTTCAAATGCAAGCTGATAGTATTGCCATAATACTGGTTCGATTATTTGCGCATTCTCTGTACCAAATATCTTTTCTACCCATGTCAGCAAGTGTTGCATAGAATACCAGCCATCCTAAAAAGGCAACGGATCAAAGGCCAAGTCCAAAAACATTAAGATGTTGTATTCATGAGGCTTTATATCACCTACATTCAATACCCACAACCTATCTGTTTTCATGGCAAACGCTTTCATCATTTCTTCTCTTATTAAAGATGGATGCGTAGAGTTCAACCATAAGTAATCATGAGGACGTCCCCAGTAGGATGTGTGATAGTACACTCCTCCACCTCCTGCCCTCTTCTGTTCTGCATCATTATTCAGTCGTTGTATATAACCATAATTATCATCGGGCCATACCAGGGTCACATCTTCCGGAATCTTCAGGTTGTTGTCATATATTTCCAGCACTTCCTTATAAGCTGTAAGTACTTGCGGCACTTTCGTTACATCTTTGGCTACATACTTCTGCAACATCTTTCGCTGGTCGTCAAAAATTTGCTCTAATAACGGAACAGCCTCCTTGGCCGACTTAACACCTTCCATTCCACTATCGTGAACACCCCGCATTCCTAGTGTATACATCCCATTATTGGTACTGCTTTCCTTCACCCTTTCTTCCCAATATTTTTGAACCGCTGCTTTGTTGGTTATATAGTTGAAATGTCCCATTGTTTTTTCGTCCCACTCTCCCACATTGTTTCGCAACATGGGTTCAGCATGCGACGAGCCAACGATGATTGAATAAGCGGCAGCAACTGTTTTATTACCGGGATAATGATAAAAAGCTTTTGTGCTCGGGTGCATGGCAGGCCATATCAAATTCGCTCTTAAGCGAAGCAACAGTTCAAATACTTTAGCATACGTTTTTGGCCCGATGTCACCCGTTTCAGGTTCCAATGTTTTTGCCGCCCAGGGTTGTAAGCCCCAGTCTTCATCATTAATAAAAATACCACGGTACTTTACCGCCGGAGATTCAACAACAGGCTTTGTAAGATTTATATAAACCGTCTTCTTTTTTTCGGGATGCACATCTGCCCACCAAACCCAGGGCGAAACACCTGCCATGCGGGAAACTTCAAACAAACCGTAAGCCGTACCACGACTATCGCTACCAGCAATAACCAACGCTTGTTTAACGCCTTTCAGCGGTGAATTGATGGTTGTAATTATAAACGTCTCCCACTTATTCTTAACCTTTGAAACGTCTAATTTTTTTGATTTTATCAATCCGTCGATGTAAGACGATTGACCAATAGTTCCTGCAATAATTATATAATTGCTGCTGTTGTTTAGGATTGAAATAACAGATGGCTTTAAATCGCTTACCAGCTCAATATCCAAAGCCACAGCCTTGGCCGCAATATGTACTACATCAGCGTCAGCGGTATCTATTAAAAATGCAGAAGCGGATTTGGTATGTACCACCGGAAAGCTGCCTCCTTGAAATGTTGAAATAGTTTGCGAACGTTTTTCTTGCTTCTTTTGAGCCCGAACTCCTAAAGAGAAAAAGAAAATAAAGACGCCCAGAACCACGCCCCTTTTTAATAAGAGTTGTAATACACAGAAACTATAAATGGCTATCGAATAGTTTACCATAGGTGTAATTCTGAAACGATTTTGTAAGTGATTCCCGGCTTTGTTAAAAATGTTGTAGTGTACAATGTGTTGCTTCCGGTGTTAATCTCTGTCTGTCTGATCTTCGCGCCTTTTACTTCTTTAATCTTTCCATTCGTCAGTAAAGTGCAAATTCCACCTATTTTAGATTTGATGAATCCTTCTGTAAGCATACCTTCCCTCCAAGACATTTCTATCTCAAAACCGCCTCTCGCCATCAATCCCTTTACATGTCCCCCTTTCCATGCAGAAGGCAATGCAGGTAATAGTTGAATCGCATCTAAATGACTTTGCACAAGCATTTCTGCAACGCCGGCGGCTGCACCAAAATTTCCGTCAATTTGAAACGGCGGATGCGTATCAAATAAATTATTCATTGTTGAACCTTTCAACAACTCCTGGTACATTTTATAGGCATGATTGCCGTCTAATAATCTTGCCCAGAAATTGATTTTCCATGCCTTACTCCAGCCTGTTCCGCCATCGCCACGTACTTCCAATGTTTTACGACTGGCGGCTGCATAAGCAGTATCAAGCAAGGGCGAAATTTGCCGGCCCGGGTGTAAACCAAACAGGTGCGAAACGTGGCGGTGCTGCGGATCTTCATCTTCCCAGTCGCCGAACCACTCAACAAGATTTCCTTTTTTGCCAATCTTTAAAGGACTGAGCCTGCCCCGTTTCTCTTTTAATAAAGAAGCAAAATCTTTATCAATATTTAATATGCTATCTGCTTCAATGATGTTGGTGAACAAGTCCCGGATAATTTCCATATCCATTGCAGATGCAATGGTTACTGTTCCTTTAAAACCACTTGGATGCAGGTACACATTTTCGGGGGAAGTTGACGGTGCCGTAACAAGTACACCATCTTTTTCTACCAGCCAATCCAAACAAAATTCAGCGGCTGCTTTCATTAAAGGATAGGCAGTTTCTTTTAAATAATTCTTATCTCCTGTATAGCGATAGTGCTCATACAAATGCTGGCTTAACCAGGGACTTCCCAAACTCCAGTTAGCCCATTTAGGATCACCGCTTCCTTCGCCAACGGGGTTGGTTAGTGCCCAGATGTCGGAGTTATGATGCACTGCCCAGCCACGCATATTGTAGTAATTCTTTGCGGTAGCAGTTCCGTTTTTGGCCTGCCTTATAATGTGGTCAATCAGTGGCAAAGCCATCTCGGAAAGATTGCAGATCTCCGCCGGCCAATAGTTCATCTGCACATTAATGTTAGTGGTATAATTACTTCTCCATGGTGGATGGACCTGGTTATTCCAAATGCCTTGCAAATTAGCTGGCATGCCACCGGGACGGGATGAAGAGATGAGCAAATACCTGCCGAATTGGAAATACAATTCTTCCAGCGCTTTATCATCCGCACCCGTTTTATATGCGGCCAATCTTTTATCTGTTGCAAGATTTGGCGCAGGTTCATTCGTCAATGAAATGGCTACACGATTGAAAAATTTTTGATAGTCCGCCACATGCGCATTCAACAACTGTGTATAATTCTTTTTAGTTGCTGCATTGAGATAGGAGATAGCAAGCTGCTCTTCATTTTTGCCTTCGCTTACCGGGCATTTATCAAAGCCATTAAAGCTTGTGGCAGCAGAAACAAATAACAATACTTCTGTTGCACCTGAGATTACCAAAGATGTATCAGTGTTGCTGATCTTTCCATCTACGGTTACAGGTTTTATCCTGAACTGAAAACGCATGCCCTCGCAATTTGCACCGTCTTTATAGATCAGTGTATTTTGTTTCCTCGTTCCATCGTTAGTGATTCCTGCTCTGCCTTTTAGCACTAATTCTTTTGTAGCTGTTACTATCTTTTGATACTGCAATTCATGGGCAACATCAACAGAAAAGTTTAATGCGTTTGGCTTGCTTGCTTTTAAGCGAATCAGAATTACCTGGTCGGGGACAGAAGAAAATATTTCTCTTGTGTATTCAACGCCGTCAACAATAAATTTTGTGGTAGATGTTGCATTGGAAATATCAAGGTTACGGTTATAAGCCGTTGGCTTACCAGTATATTTTTGTTTGATAATAATATCACCAAGCGGCTGGTACACTTCACTGTCGGGCCCCTGCATTTTTTTAAGCAGGTTTACAGCCTGGCCGATGCTGTCCTTAAATAATGCATCTCTTACCGGCTGTAAGTATTGGGGTGCTTCCGGATTGGGATTCAAATTAACAGGGCCACCAGTCCATAAGGTTTGTTCATTCAATTGTATCAACTCGTTTCCGGTCCTTCCGAAGATCATAGCTCCTAATCTTCCGTTGCCAATCGGCAGGGCTTCGTTCCAATCTTTTGCCGGCGCATCGTACCAAAGCACCAGCTTCTTTTGCTGCGAAAAAACCAATGAATGAATGAGGATAAAAAGTACAAAAGCAGAAAGGTTCTTCATTTACTTTTTTCTTTTAACTGTAATGCACTATCGTTGATCTCAAACACAAATTTGTTCAGCAGGTTGATGATTTCTGCGCCAGCCAGTAGTACAGGCCCGTAACCATGGGCTGCAAAAACATTCACAGGACGGTAATAATAAAACGCAGGATCAAAAGCCATTCCTGTTCCTACACAAGTGCCTTCCACCTGTCCTTTATCATTCACTTTTGTAACTACCGCGTTCCATGCAAGTAATGCCGCAGGTGCATAAGCTTTGGCATCTATCCAACCTTTGTTGATGGCTCTTGCAAAACAGTAAGCATAAATAGCGGTAGCAGAGGTTTCTAAATAAGAATCGTTCTTATCTAATAACTGGTGCCAGAAACCTTGTGGTGTTTGGTAGGACGCAAGACCTTTTGCATGTGCCTGTAATTGTTGCAAAACTTTAGGTCTGCCGGGATGTGTTTCCGGTAATACATCCAGCAATTCCACCATGGCCATGATGGCCCAGCCATTGGCTCTTGCCCAATGAAATTCGGGATGCACGCCCATTTCTTCCACCCAGCCGTGCATGTAAATATTCAGGTCTTTATTAAACATGCGTTTGGAGTATTGCACTACCTGTTTCACGGCATCATCATAATATTTTTTGTCCCCTGTCAGCTTTCCCATTTGTGCAATAGCAGGAATGGCCATGTATAAATCATCAAGCCACAGGGTATTTTTATGTGGACGGTTGCGGGCTATTGTTCCATCTGGAAAACGAAATTCTTTTGTGAAAACATAATCCATGTAGTTATCAATCAAAGGACGCAAATTTGTTGTGACGCCTGCCCTTTGTGCCTTGATCATAGCAGCACATACAGCACCTGCATCATCCAAAGCATGTGGGGCAACCGGTTGACGAAAAGGATTGTTGCTCTTTGGATATAGGTGGTACAATGTTTTAAATGCAGGCCATGAAGAAGCAATAAACTCCGTGCGGCTTTTTGTGTAATCGGTGAATTTTTTATCGCCGGTTGCGGCACCAGCTTCTAACATGCCACTATATGTTACACCCCATTCATAACTTGTTAATCGAAAGTCGCCGGGTTTTACAATTGTATTTGTATCAATTGAATTCAACGTGACGGCATCACCGCTTTTGCGATGGACCAATAGCACCGGTGTAACTGCATCTAAATAATTAAATACTTTATTCAACACCGCTTTTACTTCTTCTATTTTCGGAGGAGTATATGGTGTAGGATAATCAACCTTCATTGCATGAAGCGGCGCGGTAACATCGTTGCCTTTTTGTGCTAAGAGTTGCAAGGAGAGAAATAAAAAAAAGAAAAGGGATTGAATTCGTATCATGAATAATTTATTAAGTGTTTCGATTAAGGTATCAATGGTTGGCCCCGGTATAACCTTGCTGTGGCTTTTTGGGAAAATGGCTAAAAGATTATTGTTGAATGACACTATCGTCATATACTAGTGACTTTTCTCAATGGCTTTTGCTCCTAACTTTTCCATTTCAGTTGCCATTACAAGAAAAGCACCTATGCCATGTGCGTCATTTGTAACTACCGGTTCACTTAGGTAATACTGGTAACTCCCATCCCGGTAAGGATTATTGCCTAACCCAGCGCCGCGGCATGTATTCTTTAAATTTAGCTGACCACTTGCATCAGTTTCCAAGAACTGTTTCTGAATACCGTTGTATCCTTTTTTTGCTGTTTCAAGATAAGAAGCGGGGAGATAACCCAATCGTACTCCTTTTGCTAATGCATAAACAAACATGCATGAACCGGAAGATTCGGGATAATTGCCTTTTGCATTGATGCTGTCGGTAATTTGCCACCAAACACCGGTAGCCGGGTCCTGAAATTTTTGAATACCGTCTGCCAGCCTGTTCAAAATATCTTTTAATTGCTGCCGTCCGGGATGTCCTTCCGGCATTAAATCCGGTACATCCACTAAAGCCATCGCATACCATCCCATAGCACGACTCCAAAAATGCGGAGACCGTCCGGTTGCACTATCAGCCCATTTCATTCCCTTCGATTCATCCCACCCATGGTACAACAACCCGGTTTTATTGTCCCGTGTGTTTTTTTCCATCAATACAAACTGGTTGGTGATGTCGTCGTAT
>JAQBNG010000063.1 GCA_028288675.1 Flavisolibacter sp.
CCTGTTTTCCAGCGATAACTGGTTTAGTGCATACAAGATTTCCTGTGTACGCCCAAGGCTAAAAGCAGGGATTATAAGCTTGCCCTTTTTCTGCAGGCAGGTACGTTCAATCCACTGTAAGATTGTATTAATGGATGTAGTAACATCTTCGTGCAGGGTATTGCCATAAGTTGACTCCATAATAATGTAATCAGCTTGAGGAAAAACCTCCGGTGATTTTAAAATCACATCACGGTAACGGCCCACATCGCCGCTAAAACTAACGTGAGTAGTTGCCCCATTTTCAATAACCCGCAGGTGAACACAAGCGCTGCCGATAATATGTCCCGCATCGGTAAACATTGCTTCCACACCTTCGGTTACAACAAACCATTTATTATACGGTTGTGATTTAAATGAGCCCAAAGCAGCAACAGCATCTCCCTTTGTATAAAGCGGCTCTACAAAAGGTTTGCCCTGCGCCTTGCTTCCCTTATTATGATACTTCGCATCGCTTTCCTGTATGTGCGCAGAGTCTTGCAACAGCAATGCGGCGAGTTCCTGTGTCGCATCTGTGCAAAATATCTTTCCGCTATATCCGTCTTTGGTAAGCTTTGGAATAAGACCTGAATGGTCAATATGCGCATGAGAAAGGATCATGGCATCTACCGCTGAAGGTTCAAAGCCAAAATCCCTGTTCAATGTATCCGTGTTCCTGCCCATGCCCTGAAACATACCGCAGTCAAGGAGGATCTTTTTCCCATTCTTTAAGCTCAGTAAATGCTTTGAGCCGGTAACTGTACGTGCTGCCCCGTGAAAGGAAATTTTCATGTTGAATGTTTGGCGGTAAGATAGGAAGAGAGGCCTAAAGTTTCGGGATTTGATTTTCGGGTTTTGATATAGTAAGGGAGTGAATTGAGGATCGCAATTTTTATGTTACCAGCTGCATACCCTTAATTGGGCGATAGTGGCGACGCTCCATTGCCGCTGCGCTACTACAGAATTGCTATTTGGCAGTTTGTGGCCTTGTCATCCCACGCACGAGGGATCTTTGAACTGTTATGTAAACGACCGTTGTGAAGAGTAAATCTGATGGCAGTATTGATCAAAGCACAATCCATAGATCCCTCGTGCGTCGGGATGACAAGGACGAGTGTTTATGATAGCAGTTAGTATGAATGTTAGAAGGGCGATTTAACAATGCCCAATAGAATTACAAAGCGTACAAGAGTGCGACGCAACAGACGATGCTATGAAAAACATAAGCCGGTACAAAAAAACTATTTTGCTTTAAACGACCACGTTATCCAAAATTCGGCCACTACTTCACCCACAGAATTCACACCAACAGAATGCGCTTTAACTTCCTGCGATTGTCCAGCGGTAATAGCAGTTTGAATGGCCTGGCTGAACTGATCACCATCATTACAGGTAAACAAGCTAGTGCCGGTAGCTTTCTTGTGAAACTTCCCCTCAATGCCAGTGACTAACATTGATATGGACGGCTTGCGGCCCCGTACATGTGCCATTGCCAGGATGCCGGTACTGAGTTCGGCAGCCATGCTAAGGCAGGCAAAATAAGTGGAGCGAAAAGGATTTTTTGTGAACCACTTAAAAGGAATAGAAACCATGCAGGAAGAGGGATTAGCAGCTTTAACTTTTAACCCGCTGAAGTAGCCTGCAGGTAAGCTTTTAAGAAGAAAGAGGTTAAGCTTGAACGGGTTATTTATTAAAGAAAAAAATGCAGCCGTATTGTGTTCGGTTGCATTTTGAATGTTGTTTTCCATAGCCTGAAATTACTCTTTATAAAGTTTTTCGTTGAATGCTGCCGGTGACCATGCCTCAAAAAAACCTTTCACTTTTTCAGCATCATAGCTTGTTTCTTTTTCCAGCAAGGCTGAATCCTGCGTATGAAGGCGATTGCCGTTAGCATCTAAAATAACGAATACCGGGAACCCAAACCGCTGGGGAAAGCCGAGTGTTTTCAGATAGTCCAGGTTCTTATTTTCCGGGCTCCAGTTTAAATGATACACTACATAATCAGCATTCACCATTCTTGTTAAAGCCGTGTCTTTTGCAACAAAATCATGAAAGCGGTAACACCAGATGCACCAGTTGCCTCCCACTTGTATCAGCACATGCTTTCCTTCTTTCTTTGCCTTGGCCAATGCAACGGCTATATCTTTTTTTACATTGGCTGCAGGGTTATAAAGTTTAGTGGTATCGCCGGCAAAAGCTTTCAAAGAAATAAATAGAATAAGGGTGAACAGGTAACGCATTGGTAGAAATTTTGGGCAAGCTACATTGCTTTATTCTAACAATACTTTAAAATGATATGGTGGCAGATGCAACGCTTGTAACCTCTTTTGCCATCATCTTTGTTACTTAATTTTAAAAATGAAAAAGATTTTTTTATCGCTTTTGTTAGCGGCTTCCGTTACCGGCTTTGCACAAAAAGTTTCGAACAAGCTGACCTTTCAAAAAGGGCAAAAGCTTGAGATTACCACTAACATGAATATGGCGACTACAATGGTGATGGGTGAAACTACAGGTAATACTGTAACTACTGAAGTGTATGATGTAAAAGACGTAGCAGCTTCCGGCGCTACATTAGAAAAGTCAACCAAAAACATGAAGCTTAACTTTTCCCTCATGGGCCAGGAAAAGTCATTTGACTCTGATAAGCCTGAAGATTTAAAAGGCGATCTTGGTGAACCCCTAAAAAAAATGCTGGATACTAAAGCTGAATTTACTGTTGATGGTACCGGCAAAATAGTAGCCGTAAAAGCAGCCGAAAGCAAAAAGAAAGAAGAAAGCAACCAGAATATGATGGGCATGTTTATGTCGCAAATGAACATGGGAAGTGCACCACCTAAAGCGGGTGCTGCCAGCTTCTTTAAAATATTGCCCGATTATGAAGTTGGCAAAGGTGATAGCTGGAGCGACACAAGCTCCTATAACGGAAGTAATTTTAAAAATACCTACACTGTAAAAGACATTACCGAAACAGATGTAGTGCTTGACTATACTACTGGCGGCGATTTTACAACAAAGCAGGAAATGATGGGAATGAGTCTTGAATCGAAAGGAAACACGAAATCCAATGGCACTATAACCCTTGATAGAAAAACAGGAATACTTAAACAAAAAACAGCCACAAGCACTACCGAAAGCAATACCAACGTGGCTGGCCAGGAAATGGCATCTACAGCAAAAATAACAACGGTTACTACCGTAAAAACTTTATAATAAAGCTTTGCTATTACCATAAAAAAATCCCTCAAGTGCTGAGGGATTTTTTTATAGTAAGAGCAATATATATATTTCACAGTACACGCCAACGGCATAACCCTAATCACAAAAGCTTGATTTGGCTTTTTAGGAGGTCTTCAAACTCATCACGCTTTCTTATAACTAACGCTTCGCCATCTTTCAATAAAACTTCAGCAGGTTTTAAGCGGCTATTATAATTTGAAGACATCTCAAAGCCATAAGCGCCGGCATTGTAAAAAACAAGGTAATCTCCTTCACGAACCTCATGCAGCAGGCGGTTGGTAGCAAACGTGTCGGTCTCGCAGATATAACCGGTTACTGTGTATGCCTTTTCATCAGCGTGTGTGTTTGAGATGTTAGCTATATGATGATACGCGTCATACATCATTGGCCGAATGAGATGATTAAGGCCGCTATTGACGCCAGCAAAAACCTGGGCGCCGTTATCTTTAATAACATTTACCTGCGTGAGAAGATAACCACATTCGCTAACCAGGTATTTACCCGGTTCAAACCACAGTTCATATTTTTTTCCATTGGCAGAAAGGTGTGAGTCAACATAGGAAGCAAGCTTTTTTGCTATCAATGCAATATCAGTTTCCTCATCTTCCGGTTCATAAGGAACCTTAAACCCTCCGCCTAAATCAATTACAGTTAAATCTGGAAAGTGAGAAACCAATTCGCTCAGAACTTTTATTCCCTGTACAAATACATCAGCGTCTTTTATATCACTTCCTGTATGTATATGCAGTGCTGTTATTTTAATATTGAACTGGCTAACTATCTGCTTCAGGCCATCTAATTGATCTATGGGAATACCGAACTTACTTTTTTCATGCCCTGTTGAAATTTTCAAATTACCGCCGGCTAAGATATTTGGCCGTAATCGTACCCCTACTCCGTAGCCGTTACCAAAACGTTTTCCAAATTTTTCCAGGTTGGATAGACTGTCTATGTTGATATGAACACCGCTCTGTGCAGCTTCTGCTATTTCTTCAAAGGCAATGCCGTTTGAGGTATAAAGAATTTTTTGGGGTGGAACACCGGCGTACAGTGCCAGCTTTACCTCGTTGATGCTGCTGCAATCAATACCGCAGCCAAGAGAACTGATGTAAGCCAGGATATTTATATTGGTAAGTGCTTTACAGGCATAAAAGAACCGGGCATTGCAAGCACTGAATGCAGTACTCAGCTTCCTGTATTGTTCGGCTATTTTTTCGGCATCATAAACATAAAGAGGCGTATCGAAGCGTTCGGCTAATTCAATAAGTTTTGTATGCGATAACATTGTCTTGATGGGATTTATGAGATGTAGGGAATTAGTGGGAAATTGAATTACTCCTTTACTTCCTCATCATTTGAAGGATTGGTTTCTTCATCATTTGCGGGTTCAATGCCTTCCTCTTCATCGCTGGCATCTTCGTTAGCCAGAACCCTATCATCAGTATCGTTTTGAAGTATTTCCAGCTCAATATTTTCTTCTTCTAACACCTCATCTTCGGAGGCAAATATTTCATCCGAAATAAATTCTTCTTCGGCTATTTCATCTTCCAGCGTTTCGCTATCATCTTCATTGGTAACGGCATCTATATTTACTTCATCAGCTACTTCTTCCTGCCATTCTGAAGTCTCTGTTTTTTCCTCCTCTGGTAAGCCACTTCCGGGAGTTGAAGCTTCTTCATCAGTGGCAATCAATTCACCATCATCGGTAACTGCCAAAATATCGCCTGGCTCAAAATCGGCAGGAGTAATAACAGTTGGTTCCACTAATTGATCTGCCAGCACTTCCCTGATCTTTGGCAGGTCCTCCGGTGAGTTAATACCAAAATAATCCATGAAGCTTTTTGAGGTTGTATAAACCAACGGATGGCCCGGCATCTTTTCGTTACGGCCGGTAATGACAATTAATTCTTTTTCCAATAATTTTTGAATGGCATAATCAGAGCTTACGCCGCGGATAGATTCTATCTCGCCTTTGGTTACCGGCTGTTTGTAAGCTACCATTGCCAGCGTTTCCAACGCCGCCGAAGACAGGCGCTTTAAAAATTTTTCGCCATTTAGCTGGGCAACCGTTTTATGAAATTCTTTCTTGGTTAAAAACTGCCAGCCACCGCCGCTTTGTACTACTTCAAAAGGATAAAATTCAGAATTGTATTTTTCCACAATTCCTTCTATAGAAGCATCTATTTGCTCAATGGAAATCTTTTCTTCCATAAAGCCAAATGCCTGGTTGATCAGGTCGGTAATCTCCAATGATGTCAACGCTTTGTCGGAAGCGAAGATCAGGGATTCAATATGTGGGATAAGATTCGAGATTTCCATTACTTAATTTGAAAATTAGCAAATACGAAAATGTGAAAATGAAATCCAAAACTGAACGTCATTTTCACATTTTCATATTATCACATTTGCACACTGTTTATCCCTGCAACGCCGCTGCTCCACTTACAATCTCCGTTAATTCGGTTGTAATGGCCGCCTGCCTTGCACGGTTGTACGAGATTTTTAAACTCCGCAATAATTCGTTTGCATTTTCGCTTGC
Organism: Flavisolibacter sp.; assembly: GCA_028288675.1. GTDB lineage: Bacteria > Bacteroidota > Bacteroidia > Chitinophagales > Chitinophagaceae > Flavisolibacter. The sequence continues at coordinate 5,795 of JAQBNG010000063.1, forward strand.
TTTATCCATCGCTGTCATGCGGGCACCATGTTCTGAGGCATTGGCATCCAGCACTGCTTTATATAATTGCGTGTTTAAAATCTTGGGCATTAATTCAGCGATCAACTCCTCCTTACTCGGGTCAAAAATAAAATCGGCTTTTGTAGCGGTGCCTGTATTTGCCAACTTTGGAATTGGAAGGAACGGCTCTACCTTAAATACCTGCGTGGCAGCATTTCTAAACTCGCTATACACAATTTCAACAGCATCAAACTCCTTTGCCTGGAAAGCCTGAACAGCGGCCTGCGAAGCCTTCTGCACGTTTTCAAAGGAAAGGCTCAGGAAAATATCTTTATGGGCGTCCGAGGTTTTATAATTGTTTTTTACAAAATGTTCATAGCCCTTTTTACCAATGTTCCAGATGGTAACATTGCCCTTGCTAAACTGGGTGCTGTATTTTTCTTTGATAGTTAATTTAGCCAGCTTAATTACATTGGCGTTATAAGCGCCGGCAAGCCCGCGGTCAGAGGTTATTACAAGAAACAACACCTTTTCGACCGGACGTTCTGTAGCCAAAACGTTACCGCCTTCCATTTCGGTGTTGCTCACAATATTACTCAGCATTTCCTGCAGCTTTTTGGCATAGGGACGCATTTGAATAATAGCATCCTGTGCCCGCCGCAGTTTAGCAGCACTTACCATCTTCATTGCCTTAGTAATTTGCTGTGTGCTTTGCACCGATTTAATACGGTTGCGGACTTCTTTTAACTGACCAGCCATAAAAATTTCCGATTTAGAATTTTTGATTTCAGATTCTTTTTCCTTAGCTGAAGGGCTACTATTAAGCTTCTGTTGCGTCGCACTCTTGTACGCTTTGTAATTCTATTGGGCTAAGGAATGCCAGAACATAAGAACTTAAAATCGGCGGCAAAAGTAAGGCAGACAGGCCTAACTTCCATAGCTATAAAAGAGTGCCTTGATTTTGCGAGACTAAGAGGTTTTTAGAACCGGTAAGCAAGGCCAACCCCATCACCGCTGGAAATAAAGCTTAATCCTTCCAGCTTTTTTTCTAACCGGTTACCATTTTTGTTATGAAGCAGGTAAAGTACGCCATCAAACACAGTAAGAAAACCACCCTGAAATAACAGTGAATTTCCGGTACCCACCAGGCGGTCTTTTTTATCGCCGGTAAACTTATTGGACCGCTCACGGGTGTATAATCCAAAAGCTACATAAGCCAGGTCGAGGCCGGTATTAAATAGAAAAACCTTTTGCGCCGCCTCTACCCTTTTAAAGGTTTGAGCTGATGTGTAAACATCTTTCTGCTCTCTTTTAGTGCGTAGGTAGCCCAGCCCTGAAAGGCCAAGGTTAATGCCTCCCCAAAGAACATTGCGCTTGTAAAAATATTTGAGTTTGCCTGTGGAATTATTCTGGCCAACCAGGCCGGAAATAAGACTTGCCGCTGCCCAGCCCGATAATAGCAGGGTTCCGGTTTTTGAAATTTTGTTGTGGCGGGTATTAACTGAATCGTATAAAGAATACTGGGCGTGAGCGCTAAACGAAACTATTAGCAACAAGCAATAAAAAAATCTTTTCATAAAATTAAAAATACAAGCAAATGGGATTATGGTTCAAAGAGAAAACAAATACGCATTGGGCTGTTTGCGTAAGGGATAGAAGCGGAAATCCTTTTTTGCCGTGCTTCGACAGGCTCAGCATGACAAAGGCAAAAAAGATTGAAGCGGATAGCCCGGCCCGCCTCGGGGTACGCCGTAATAACCACTTGGCGGCATACCATCCATTTTACTATTAATCTTCCACGACCTCAAATTCCCGTTTAAGCACATAAGTCTTCACTATCCTGCCATTTAATTTCGGGTCTTTTTCAAGCGGCGTTTCCTCTTCCCTGTAAATTTCCATCGTTACTGGCCCGGCTTTTAAAGCCCTCCACATTTTATCCGTAATAGTAAGCTCGCCGTTTTCTATTATCAGTTCTTCGTTTACATCGGGTGTATTAAACGCGGTATCTATCATTATCAAATGCACTGCGGTTGGCTCTTTATCAAAACTGCTTAACTGAATAGTAAACGGCTTCTTCTTTATTTGCGAAGGCAATTCGGTGGCTAGTGAAAATGGATTAAAGCTAAATTCCTGGCTGTGACTTTTTCCTTTTTTATCGGTAAATAAAATTTCATGTGTGCCTTTAAATTCCTCGGCTGGCAGCATTATTTCATAAAAAACTCCCGTCAGCTTTGCGCTGTCGGCCTTTATTTCTCGCCCATCAAGGGTTACTTTGCTTCCACTATCTAACAACATTGGTGAACCCTCGTAGTTACCAAAGCGGTACTGCAATAGAACGGTTACGCTATCGCCACCTTCTTCCCCCTGAACTTTATAATCGTAAAAAATGGCTCCTGAGTCAAATTCTTTCTCAATTCCGTTTTTAGTACTGTTTGTACAGGATGAAAAAACAGCAAGCATTCCAATTACTAGTAGTAGAAACTTCATAAATTTTTTTAAGTATCACTAGGCCCGGTAAAGGTTATAGAAGTGAAAAATATTGTGCCTTGGTCATTAAGAATCCTCACGCCTATAAAACCAAAGGCAAATGATTTATCTTTGGCGGCTATGTCAATTTGGCCTCTGACGCCGGTTAGCACCATTCTTGACAACTCTGAATCTTTGCTTAAGGCGAAGACTTAGTAAAAGTCATTAAAATTTAAATACCCAAATTTCAAAATACTATATGATTGGTTTTCTTTCAAAAATGTTTGGTGGTAATAAGTCTGAAAAAGACGTAAGGCTAATTACGCCGCTGGTCGCAAAAATTAATGAGCAATCCGCTACCCTGCAAAACATAAGCAACGATGAACTACGGAACAAAACGAGCCAATTCCGCAGCCGCATAAAAGAGCATATAAAAGATATAGATGTTCAAATTGAGGACACTAATAAAAGAGCTGACGAACTTCCTTTTACCGACCTGATAGGCAAAGATGCCGTGTACCAGGAAGTGGATAAGCTAAAGAAAGACCGTGATGCAAAGATTGAAGAAATATTAAAAGAACTTCTTCCCGAAGCCTTTGCTGTAGTAAAAGAAACAGCAAAACGCTTTAAAGAAAATAGCGAACTCATTTCAACTACCACTGAGCTGGACAGAGAGCTAAGCATCACCAAAAATCACATTACAATTAACGGCGATCAAACGACATTTAAAAATACATGGACAGCCGGTGGCGGAGAAGTTACCTGGAACATGGTTCACTATGATGTGCAGCTAATTGGTGGCGCTGTACTTCACCAGGGAAAGATTGCCGAGATGGCAACAGGTGAAGGTAAAACCCTTGTATCCACCTTGCCAGCCTACCTGAATGCATTAGCTGGCGAAGGCGTTCACATTGTAACGGTGAATGATTACTTAGCCCGTCGTGACAGTGAATGGAATGGTCCTATCTTCGAATTTTTAGGACTTCGTGTTGATTGTATAGATAAACATGAACCAAATAGCGAAGCCCGTCGCAAAGCATATTTAGCTGACATCACTTACGGAACCAATAACGAATTTGGCTTTGATTACCTGCGTGATAATATGGTGCATTCGCCTGAAGAAATGGTGCAGCGTAAACACCACTACGCGATGGTGGATGAAGTTGATAGTGTATTGATTGATGATGCCAGAACGCCATTAATTATTTCGGGCCCGGTGCCAAAAGGGGATGACCAACAGTACCAGAATTTAAAGCCCCGTGTACAAGGTTTGATAGAAGCCCAGGAACGTTTGGTTCGTGGTTTTTTAAATGAAGCTAAAAAGCGCTTTGCTGAAGGTGATGATGACCCGAAAGGTGGCGGCTTGTACCTGTTTCGTGCTTTCAGGGGATTGCCTAAATATGGTCCAACCATTAAGTTCTTAAGTGAGCCGGGCATAAAAGTAAAAATGCAGAAGGCAGAGAATTATTACCTCGCCGACCAGATGCGCCACATGCCCATTGTAGATGAAGAACTGCTTTTCCATATTGATGAAAAAAACAAATCAGTTGATCTTACCGATAAAGGCATCAACATGATAACCCGTTCCGGCGAAGACCCTGAATTTTTTGTTTTACCTGATATAAGTGTACGCCTGGCCGACATTGAAACTGCGGATATTCCAGCCGAAGAAAAGTTACACGGTAAAGAGGCCATCTTAAACGAATACTCCATCAAAGCCGATCGCATACATTCGGTACAACAATTACTAAAAGCGTATTCGCTTTTTGAAAAGGATGTAGAATATGTAGTAATGGATGGCGCCGTAAAAATTGTAGATGAGCAAACAGGCCGCATCCTTGATGGCCGTCGTTATAGCGATGGTTTACACCAGGCTATTGAAGCAAAAGAAGCCGTCAAAATTGAAGCTGCTACTCAAACCTATGCCACAGTAACGTTGCAAAACTTTTTCCGTATGTACCACAAGCTGGCAGGCATGACGGGTACTGCCGAAACCGAAGCAGCGGAGTTATGGAGCATATATAAATTAGATGTAGTTGCCATTCCTACCAACGTGCAAATGACCCGTATAGACAACCAGGATTTAGTGTATAAAACACGGAAGGAAAAGTTCAGGTCGGTTATAGATGAAATAGAAGCCCTGCGCAATGCAGGCCGCCCTGTACTGGTTGGTACAACCTCAGTTGAAGTAAGTGAATTGCTAAGCCGCATGTTGCAGCAGAAGAAAATTCCGCATAATGTTTTGAATGCGAAACAACATGCCCGTGAAGCGCAGATAGTTGCCGAAGCAGGTTTGGCCGGAGCTATAACAATTGCTACCAACATGGCCGGTCGTGGTACCGATATTAAGTTGGGCGCTGGTGTGAAAGAAGCTGGTGGCTTAGCTATCATTGGTACGGAGCGTCATGAAAGTCGCCGTGTTGATAGACAGCTTCGTGGCCGTGCCGGTCGCCAGGGTGATCCCGGTACTTCCCAGTTTTATATATCATTGGAAGATGACCTGATGCGCATGTTTGGTTCAGAAAGAATCGCTGGTTTAATGGACCGCTTTGGTTATAAAGAAGGCGAGGTTATTCAGCATAGCATGATCACTAAATCTATTGAAAGGGCGCAACGAAAAGTAGAGGAAAACAACTTTGGAATACGTAAGCGTTTGCTGGAATATGATGATGTAATGAACAAGCAGCGCAATGCTATTTATGATAGAAGAAACCACGCTTTGTTTGGAGATCGTTTAGCTTTGGATATTGATAATGCCTTTTCTGTTACTGCTGAAGAATTAGTGAACAGCTATAAAGAGCAGGATGATTTTGAAGGTTTTAAATTAGGTTCTATTGTAACCTTTGGATTAGACTTTCAAATAACGCCGGAAGAATTTAAAACAGTTTCAGCTAATGATCTAACAGATAGGTTATATACAGAAGCAATCGAAAATTACCAGCTTCATAAAGATGATGTGAAGACCAATGCGGTGCCTGTTTTCAAAAATATTCGTCAAACACAAGGTGGGCATATTGAAAATGTGGTAGTGCCGTTTACCGATGGCCGCAAAGGCATTAATGTTTTGGTGAACCTGGATAAAACCTTAGGCAGCGATGGTGCAGAATTGTGTAACGCCATGGAACGTAACATTACTTTATCCATAATTGACGATAGCTGGAAAGAACACCTTCGTGCTATGGATGATTTGAAACAAAGCGTTCAAACTGCTTACCTGGAGCAAAAAGATCCATTGGTGATTTATAAGATGGAAGCGTACAATTTGTTCCGTCGCATGAGTTCTGAATTGAATAGAGAGATTGTCTCCTTCCTGTGTCACTCACAATTACCGGTTCAGGAAGAAGAAGCCTCGAACCTGCGTGAGGGTCGCCAGCAGCGCACCGATATGAGCAAGATGCATTCGAATAAAGAGGAGATAGAAGCAGCAGGTGATGATTATGCAGCCAATGAAAAAGATTACTATGATCCTTCGAGTCCTGCTGGTAATGTTGCAGTAAGGCAAGAGCCAATTAAGGTAGGGCCTAAGATTGGAAGAAATGATCCTTGTCCTTGTGGTAGTGGTAAGAAGTTTAAGAATTGCCATGGGAAGGATGCGTAATCCTTTTATTTATGATATTGAAAAGCCTCACGAGAGTGGGGCTTTTTATTTAAACCTTCAAGATCACTTAACCATTAGTTTCGTAACCGATATTTATTCGAGGAGGATACCATTCAGAAAGAAATAAATTCTGAACTCTTGGTACTTCTTTTTTGGAAAACAAATTGGTTGAATGAATGTACCGCACAACTGGGTATATTAAAGGAGGAAGCTTTCGATGAACAGAAAAGCTTGATAAAAAAGCATTTGCAAATAGAAGAAGTTTCAGAGATCGCCGAAGATTATTATATTATAAAACAAGCTTGGATTCAATCAACACAAAACATTCTTATACAGATACTGTTTGGATAAAAGCAAAAATTTGAAAACAATTAACCTTAAATAGAAATCAATAGCACTTCTTTTCAGATGTATAACCCTATCACTTTTTTGTGTAGGTGGACGTATTGGTTTTTAAAAGAGTTAAGTAAGCCAAAACCTTTTATTTTATCTAAGTGGCTTTAATGATAAAGGCTTCCATTTGGAAGCCTTTATCATTAAAATAGATTTTAATTTAGAATTTAAATCCCAATGTAAAACTCAACACCCGGTGTTTATTATCATTATCAGCACCGCTGTTTGACCCGCTCTGCAACTTAGCCAATCCTAATCCGTAATTCACACCCAGCACAAAGCTTTTTCCTTCAACACCAACGGTTCCATTTAAACCATAATCAAACCTCCGTATAACGCCAAAGCCTGTACCTTCTTCCTGGTTAAAAGTAGTAGGGTCATCGTCCGAAAATTTAATATCGGCTTCACGATTAAATGCCTGGCCCAGCACACTGCCCTCTGTTTTTACATCGCCACCAATACCTATACCGAGATATGGCCCTGCACCAATAAAAAACCCGCTAGTTTTTGAAAGGGGCAGTTTCGCCACCAGGTTAACCGGCACCTCTAAATACCTTGGGTTAAATGTTTGCTTAAAATAATTTGCCTGGCCCGCTGTGCCACTTTGCACCTTAGCCCCTTTACCCGTATATAACAATCCGGGCTGTAACGTAAGGAGCGATGTACCTAATTTAAAATTTCCAATTACACCCACCTGGAAAGAGGTAAGCTGATTACTTTCATTTACGCCGCCATCTTCGTTTATTGAAACATTGGCAAGGTTTACACCAGCCTTGATGTAAGCTCCTGATTGAGCATTGGAAAAAAGACTTGCAGAAAGTAATACTGCACTAATGGTAAGAATTTTAAGCTTCATAATGTATGATTTAATACAACAGTGTTTGACAAAACAGGTGCCAGAAGCAGTTGGGGAACTCCTACCTATGACAGACGAATCAGCAGTTTTTTCCTGTGGAGTTTTAGAATTTTCAGGATGTCAATTATCGCTTATTTAAACTCATTTGGTGCTTGAAGTAGAGAATAAAAAGAGTTGCTCGTAGCAACGGTTGAAGTAAAGCAGGTTGAATTGTTAGATGTTTAAAGAAAAGATAAAATCATAATATTTACACATAAAAAGTAGCTGTGGGATAGTGTAGAAAATGTTGGATATACGTAGAAGAATTATACTTATATGCTGAGCTTCTGTTTGAAAAATATGGCGCACAAAAAATTGAGAACGTAATGAGTAATACGTTCCAAGTGGACAATAAATGAAGATGTATTATAAAATGAGGAAGGGGTTATCATTAAAACCATCTTTAGCTTTCTTACCGTTTTTTGTAAAGCAACACTTAACCCAGTTGAAAAATTTGGATAACATGATATATGGTTTTAAAAGTGATAAAAGGTGTTTGCGCAGGGAGGAAATAGCTGGCAAGAACAGAGCCAAAATCTATGTTATCAAGGGAACAGTTGTACGATGACTTCAAGGTAGGAAGTTCTTTTTAACCAGCCAATTTAAATATAAAAAAAGCCCCACCCATCCTCAATAAATTGAGAACAGATGAGGCTCTTGGTATTCATCAGCTAATCCGCCTATTGGCTATTAGCTAATTGATTAATAATCCATACCCATTCCACCGCCGCCTGGCATACCATGACCACCAGCCGCAGCTTTAGGCTCTGGCTTGTCTGCTACTACACATTCTGTAGTTAACAACATACCGGCAATGCTCGCTGCATTCTCTAAAGCAATACGGGTAACTTTAGTCGGGTCAATAACACCGGCCGCAATCAGGTTTTCGTAAACTTCGGTGCGTGCATTGAAGCCATAATCACCTTTGCCTTCACGAACTTTATTTACAACCACGCTACCTTCAATACCGCAGTTTTCAACAATCTGGCGAAGTGGCTCTTCTAATGAACGGCGAACAATTTGAACACCTGTTGCTTCATCAGCATTCAGGGTATCAATATTTGTTAAAGCTTCAACCGCACGTACGTACGCTACACCACCACCAGGAACAATACCTTCTTCTACAGCGGCCCTTGTCGCATGTAAAGCATCGTCAACACGATCTTTCTTTTCTTTCATTTCAACTTCTGTGGCAGCACCTACATGCAATACTGCAACACCGCCGCTTAACTTGGCTAAACGCTCCTGAAGTTTTTCACGATCATAGTCAGAAGTCGTATTCTCGATCTGAGATTTGATTTGGTTGATACGACCTGCGATATCTTCTTTTTCGCCTTTACCACCAACGATTGTTGTATTGTCTTTGTCAAGAACAATTCTTTCGCAACGGCCTAAATAAGTCAGGTCGGCGTTTTCAAGTTTGTAACCTTGCTCTTCAGAGATAACGATACCTTTTGTAAGGATAGCAAGATCTTGCAGCATTTCCTTACGACGGTCGCCAAAGCCGGGAGCCTTTACAGCAGCCACTTTCAACGTACCACGTAATTTGTTTACTACTAAGGTTGCTAAAGCTTCGCCTTCTAAATCTTCGGAGATAATTAATAGTGGAGCGCTTTGCTGAGCTACTTTTTCCAGGATGTGAAGAATGTCCTTCATGCTGCTGATCTTCTTATCGTAGATCAGGATGTAAGGATTCTCTAATTCAGCCTGCATTTTTTCGCTGTTGGTTACAAAGTAAGGAGAGATATAACCACGGTCGAATTGCATACCTTCTACCACATCAACAGTTGTTTCAATGCCTTTGGCTTCTTCGATAGTAATTACACCATCTTTAGAAACTTTTTCCATTGCCTGTGCAATCAAAGCACCGATTTCGCTGTCGTTGTTAGCAGAGATTGTAGCTACCTGCTCAATTTTTTTGTTATCGTTACCAACAGTTTGAGATTGTGCACGAAGGTTTTCGATAACGGCTTTAACCGCTTTATCAATACCACGTTTCAGATCCATTGGATTAGCACCGGCTGCTACGTTTTTCAAACCTTCTGTAATGATAGCTTGTGCTAAAACAGTTGCAGTAGTAGTACCGTCACCGGCAATATCAGCAGTCTTAGAAGCTACTTCTTTTACCATTTGAGCACCCATGTTCTCAATAGCATCTTCCAGCTCAATTTCTTTAGCTACCGTTACACCATCTTTGGTAACTGCAGGTGAACCGAATTTCTTTTCAATAACCACATTACGGCCTTTAGGTCCCAGGGTTACTTTTACTGCGTTGGCTAAGATGTCAACGCCTCTCTTCATTTTATTACGGGCATCCGTTTCGAAGAACAGTTGTTTTGCCATGATTTATAAAAATTTAAAATTAGAAATGACAAATAACAAAGGATTTACCAGATGGCTTTTGTTATTTGGTTTTTGTTTTTTCTTAAACGATTGCAAGAATGTCGCTTTCACGCATGATAAGGAAATCATCTCCTTCAATAGAGATTTCGGTTCCGGCATATTTACCATATAAAACGGTATCGCCTTCTTTTACAGTTACAGGCTCGTCTTTTTTACCAGGCCCAGCAGCGATTACAGTACCACGCTGTGGTTTTTCTTTAGCGGTGTCGGGGATGATGATACCACCTGCTGTTTTTTCTTCTGCAGCAGCGGGTTTTACAATAACTCTGTCGTGCAGAGGGGTAACATTTACTTTGTTAGCCATACTTGTATGATTTTAGTTTTATTGAATGAATGCCTATGTATTTACTACCTTTTTTCGCTTACGCAGATATGGCAGTTGAGGCGGGCAAAGGTAGGCGAATAGCGTGCCGCAGATACAGAAGCGGAAAAAATTACAGGAAAGCAAGTGAACTGGCATTATCCAACCTGACAATACAAAAAATCTTCCCTACAAAATGTCAAAATTGCACTACATCACTGTTTGGTACTCTGTATAAAGGTTCTGCCTTTTAGTTTTATTTATCTTCGCCGCCACTTTTACAGTTAGTAGACTATGGATGTTGTATTGAAAATATTTAACAAGGAATTTTCTAACTGGGCGCAGGCGTTTAAAAGCCCTCACTTTCGTAAGCAGTTTTGGGTGGTGGTTATTGCTGCTACGATTTGCCTAAGCCTCCTACCCCATTTTTTCCAGATCATTCAAAGGCGTGAAGGCACTCAGTTAAATGATATTATCTTGGAAGCTTTACCGGCGAAAAATGTATCATTACCCATTTTTTCTTTGGTGTGGATAATGGCAGGCCTGATGCTGGTTCGCAGTTTTCAAAATCCAAGGTTTATGCTTTTGGCCTTTTGCAGCTTTACACTTTTCCTTTGTAGCCGGTTCATCACTATTTCTTTATTTCCATTAAATGCACCTTTAGAGTTGATTCCATTAGTTGATCCATTAAGCAATTCTTTTTATGGAGAAGACTTCATTACGAAAGACTTGTTTTACTCCGGCCATACTGCTTCGCAATTCTTATTTTTCTTTTGCCTGACTAAACGTAGGGACAAACAGTTTGCCCTTATCAGCGGTATATCTATTGGCATTTTAGTTTTAATACAACATGTTCATTATACCATAGATGTTTTGGCGGCCCCTATCTTTGCCTACTTGTGCTATTTCGTCGCTAAAAAATTGGTCTCCGACTAATACAATTTTTGGCCGGAATAAATATCTTTTTCTTTACTGTTTTAAAAGAAGCTTTATTTTTAAATCATATTCAGTTAACAATTAAACCTTATTGTCCATGAAAAAGTTAACTGTTCCTTACTACGAACTGGGAACCAAACTCACTGAAGAGCAACTGGAATTATTTGATGAGCACGGCGTTATTATCTTCAGAAACTTTATCACACCTGAAAAAGTAGCGGCAATTATTGCCGAGACACAGAGAATAGAAAAGGAATGGCTGGATGCTGGCCATGATAAGGTAAATGGTATTCCGCTTAAGTTTGGTAAAGACGTCAATGGCAATAAGTGCATCCAACGGCTTTGTTTTCTTTCGCAACACAGCACTATATTGAAAGGCTTATTAGCCGATCCCCGTTTACAGGCATTAACTGAATTTGTAAGTCCATTTGAAGGCCGTATAGGCGAAGATGAAAAAGATGGCCTTGTTTTAAATAATTACGTTCGCACTGAAGAAAGTGCTTTCTCTCAAATGGGTTGGCATACTGATAGCCCCCGTGATCTTTTTCTTGGCCAACGCATTATGCCAATGCTTAATGTAGGTATTCATTTAGATACTGTAAAATTCGAGAATGGCGGCCTTCGCATATTACCAGGCACACACAAACAAGGCATGCTTCGCCTGTTATTTGGTAAGAAATACTTTATTGATCATAAGCCCGACCGCCGTGAAGTTGGTTTTGATATCAACGCCGGCGACTTAACCGTTCATGATGGACGCTTGTGGCACCGTGTACAAAAATCGCCTTTCATCGGTGAAAAAAGCCGCCGCCGGGTAATGTATGTACCGGTAGTCACAGGGAAGTACCAGCCTAAGGATAAAAACAGCAAAACTCCTTTTTATCACCGTCTTGCTTCTACCGTTCAAAACTAATTTTACTGAATGTCATTTGCATTAATAACTGGCGCCAGTAAAGGCATAGGTAAGTCTATTGCTGAAAACCTGGCAGCTAAAGGT
>JAQBNG010000069.1 GCA_028288675.1 Flavisolibacter sp.
GGGTCAAAACCGAGACCGGCTTTTACAAATGGAGAATAAATAATGAATGGGTTTTGTGCAGTAAAATAAACCCGTAAGCTGTTTAACCCAGATTTTGTAAGAAGTCCGGGAGAAAAACTATAACCCAGGTTAATGCTGCGAACCTTCACAAATGTGGCATCGTAATATCCTAAGACAGAGCCAAACTGGATAGCTTCAGTACTACCATCAGGTTTTGGAAACGCATTTGTGGGATTAGTAGGGGTCCAATAATCTACATCCATTTGATTAGACCTTCCATTACCAAAAGCAAAATAACCAGTGGCAGCATTGTTACCCTGCAGGTAAGTAGCTACCAGTGTACCGCCCCACCGGGCGAATGTAACAACAGAAAGATCGAGGTTTTTATAAGTGAACCGGTTTGTAAATCCACCAATCCAATCGGGTTGAAAGTTGCCGATGATGCTTCTATCTGCATCTGTAATTCTTCCGTCCGGTTTCCCACCAGCACCGCCGCCGATATCTGCGAGTTTTATTTGGCCGGGAGTCCTGTTAAAAGTAGCCGCCTGTGCGGCTTCATTAACTTGCCAGATGCCGGCTTTTGTATAATCATAAATTACACTTACCGGTTGCCCAACAAACCAGCCATTTCCCACATCCTGCAATTTGCCGGGTTCTTCAAGTCTTACTATTTTCTCCCTGTTTAAAGAAAAATTAATATCTGATGACCAGGTAAAACCATTCTTGATTCTCACATTTACAGTGTTCAAAGAGATTTCGATGCCTTTACCTTCTGTTGCAGCGGCATTAGTCAAAAAGTTATTGACTCCATTACTCCTGGGCAATTCTTTTCTAACTAAAAGGTTATCTGTATTCTGCTTGTAGACATCAACCGAACCACTGATCCTGTTGTTTAGCAAGCTAAAGTCAAGCCCAATATTTGTAGTTTTTGTATCCTCCCATCTCAGGTTAACGTTAGGTAGTGAGCTAATAAAATAACCCTGCGAATTCACTGTTCCGAAATTATACCTGTTACTTGCAAGACCGCCCCTGGCACCGTCTCCAATACCGCCCTGGTTACCCGTTACTCCGTAACCTGCCCGTAACTTAACGTTCGAAAAGATGTTCTGGCCTGCCATAAATTTTTCGTTGGAAATATTCCAGCCAACAGCGAAAGCAGGATAGTTTAAATATTTATTTACCGGGAATACCGAAGAACCATCACGCCTGAAGGTGGCTGTAAGAAGAAAGCGATCATCAAATGAATAGTTGACTCTTCCCATAACTGACACAAGTCCGGATTTCCCAAAGTCATTACCGTCATTAGGTGTTTGTATTGTTTGTGCAAGAAAGAAATTATAATACTGCACCTGATCAGCCGGAAAGCTATTTCCGTCTAACCTGGTATTGTTAGACCTGTCTTGCTGTGTACTGAAAAGACCGGTAACGCCAATACGATGCTTGCCGGCAATGGTCTTATCATAAGTAAGTATACTCTCAGAAGTAACGGTATATGCTTCTCCATTTCGTATAGAAGCATTCGCCTGTGCAGGTGACGTACGATCAGGGTTGGCAATGGTTCCCCATCCATTGTAGATTCCCCTGTTCTCCTGGCGAAGGTCAAGACCAAGATTATAACGAAATTTCAACCCGGTCAAAATCTGAAATTCTGCATATAAACTATTAAACGTTCTAAAACGCCGGCGCTTGTCAATGCTTTGTTCCCCATTCAAAGTGCTTGGATGCATAGTAGCTGTTGCATCTACAGTGCCTTCCAAGGGAAACTTGCGTATTGAACCATCAGTATTAAAGGCAGATACCAATGGCGAAATACGGAGTGTGCTGTAAAGTGGATTAATGCTTTCTCCATTTGTATAACCCACAGTGTTCAAGCTATTCAATCCTATTTTTATACGCCTGCTGATTCTTGCATCAATAGTTGAACGCAATGAAAACCGTTCAAACGATTGCAATGGCATGACACCTGTTTCTTTAAAATATCCTCCGGACAAGCCGTATTGTACTCCTTCGCTACCTCCTGATAGGCTTATTTCATGGTTGGTTACAGAACCATCTTTATATAAGTAATCCTGCCAGTTTGTTGAAGTACCGTTAGCTATACCTGCTTGTTCTAAAAGGGAAAAGGTTCCGCTGCCTGCTCCATATTGCGCTATCTCTTTAAAGCGTTTAAATTCAGGTCCTGTAAAAAGATCGTACTGCCCAATAATTTTGGTAACGCCATAATAAGAGTTCAGGCTTATTTGCGGTTTACCTACACGGCCACGCTTTGTGGTGATGATTATAACACCATTAGAACCTCTTGAACCATAAATGGCCGTAGAGGATGCATCTTTCAATACTTCTACGCTTGCTACATCATCTGTATTAATATCGTTTACACTCCCGCCAAAAGGTATTCCATCAAGCACGATAAACGCATCGTTCGATCCGCTCAATGAACGGTTTCCGCGAATGCGTATCTGCCCTCCTGAACCGGGTGTAGACCCAGTCCGGGCTATATCTACACCAGCAACGCGGCCCTGCAACGCTTGTATAATATTAGCGGTTGGCACCTCCCGTAATGCCTCACCCCTGATAGAAGCTATAGAACCTGTAACGTCTTTCCTTCTTTGCGTTCCATATCCTACTACCACCACTTGCTCTAAGTCGGTGCTGGAACTTGTAAGGGTTAGGTTTATTGCTGTTTGATTTTTTACTGCCACTTCCTGGGTAGAATAACCTACAGATGAAAAAACTAATGTCGCATTGGATGGACTGGAAATCTGAAAATCACCCGTTTCATTTGTTGTGGTTCCGTTTGCAGTTCCCTTTACAACTACAGAAGCATTACTTACTGGCTGATTCTTTTCATTAGTAACACGGCCTCTGACCGCAATATTGTTTTGTGCCAATGCTGGCAAAACAAAACCGAGAAGGGCAAAAAGACATAGTAACATTTTTCTGGAACTTTCATAATGCAACCGGTATAAGGTCATCGCCTTTGGCTGGTGTTGTGCAATCGTAATTTTCATAACAAATTTTTTAAAGCGTTTAGTTT
Source organism: Flavisolibacter sp. (assembly GCA_028288675.1). GTDB lineage: Bacteria > Bacteroidota > Bacteroidia > Chitinophagales > Chitinophagaceae > Flavisolibacter. The sequence goes on from JAQBNG010000069.1 coordinate 3,038, forward strand.
GTCAATCAACTTATTTCAGGAAGGACATTGGATTTAAAACAGAGGCGTTACATCTTAAAATATCAGGTAAAGGAAATCAGGGTGTACTAAAATACTTTACTGGCCTGGTAAGCTTGTGAGCTGAAAACCGGAAATAAAGAAAGTAAGGAAAAGGATATGGGAGACACGTTACGGACATCTTGTATTTAAGAGCACAAGCACATGGATTTAACCAGAAATTTAGCAGCATACAACGTTAGTTTAACTTAAAAACAAGTTAGAAAAACAGCAATTCAAGAACTAATGTAAGTACATTTTCCAAAAATGCAACCGATTGCAAAATTTTTTTTAGAAAAAATTTCTTATAGCTTTACCCATCACCACGCAAACGGTTGTATGACTAACGAAAAGGAAACGACGATTTACGACATTGCAAGAAAGCTCAATCTTTCTCCAGCCACGGTAAGCCGCGGTCTGCACGACCATTTCGCCGTCAGTAAAAAAACCAAAAAAAGAATCTTTGATTTCGCAGATGAAATCGGCTACCGCTCAAATCATTTTGCACGCAATCTCCGTAGTCAAAAAACAGAAACGATTGGTGTGATCGTACCCAGGTTGAACAGCAATTTTATGTCGTCGGTAATAGCCGGTATTGAACAGGTGGCAAATGAACAGGGCTATTCTTTAATTATCAGCCAGTCATCAGAATTAGAAGCAAAAGAAGCCGCCAGCGCAAAGACGATGTTTAACAGCCGCGTTGATGGTTTATTGGTTTCGCTGGCATACAATACAAATAGCCTGGAGCATTTCGATAGGTTCTTTAAAAAGAACATACCTGTCATTTTTTTTGATCGAGTAATGGAACACCAGCACTGCACAAACATTTT
>JAQBNG010000081.1 GCA_028288675.1 Flavisolibacter sp.
AGAGCAAAAATGAATAGACCTGAGTTACAAACTCAGGCCAGCTCGTTTATAATTTAAGGAACACTACGGATAGCGAGGTCATCTAAACCAAACAAGAAAACGGCTGAACCCCTATTTTCAGAAAGCCGTTGGGAGTAATTATCCAAACCTAGATTGATGGCACGTTCCTCTAGAAGAAATGTCAGCAAGTCGGAAAAGATGTGCGCATCGAAATCTATCAGAAGTGGCTTTGAAGTTTCATTAAGGTATGTCCAATAGTTATCAATTTTTTTCCCATACCACGTCTTCTTTATTTTGGATGCATCTACAAGTTTGTTGATCAAACTATCTAGGTCCCAATTTCTTATTTCAACTAACATACCCATAGAGCTAAATTATTTCTGCCAACAATAAATGTACGCATCTACTTGCTCCAAACTTGATTCAATATCAACAGTACACAGAGCGAGGGTTTCATTTTCCTGCATAGCGATAAGAATGTACAATAGTGCGACGCAACAACAGCCAAATAGAACCACTTCAGCTTAGTACATAAAAAAAATGCCGGCAAAACCTGCCAGCATTTTAAATAATTTCTTGCACTTAAACAACCCCAAACAGCTAACCCTAAACTCCAAACCAGCTTAATGCGCCACATCATCTTCTTCAATCAACTCACCCATCACCGGTGCATATTCTCTTTTGTATAATAACTCGTAATATTCTTCGGCCATACGGTTGCTGTCAAACGTAATCTGCACATCACGCATACCATTCTTTACAATCTGTCTCCAGGTGTTAGGATCATCGTAATACAACGGAAGAATTTCGCCATTCAGTATTTCATACAACTTGTCTAAATCATATTGGTCTTGTTGCTGAACGCTTACATTGTTATAATCAATTGGCGGTACTACAAAACCATTGTTGCCATGATTGACAAATTCAGGTATCCATCCATCATTGGTACTAAAATTTACAGCGCCATTCATGGCAGCAGTCATACCGCTTGTGCCGGAAGCTTCGCGGGGCACACGGGGATTATTTAACCAGCAATCAGCCGCTTGTTTTAAACGTTTGCTTAAAGCGAGTTCATAGCCAATTACCACTGCAACATTCTTATAATTCTTACTCAGGTTTACCAAGTAATTAAACTCAGAGATAGCAGGATAATCAACCGGGTAAGGCTTGCCACCCCAAATAATCTGAACAGGGTATTTGGTACTGCTTAGCAGGGCTTCAAAACGTTCCCTGTCACTTGTGATTAAACTGGCACGTTTGTAACCGGCAAAGCGGCGGGCCCAAACTATGGTAAATACATTGGGGTCAAATACTTTTCCTGTTTGGTCGGCTACAACTTCAAAGGCACGTTTCTTCATCCATTTTTTACGGTCATCAAATGCAACATCATTCCCATCTTCCCGTGAGCGGTATAAAGATTTATCGCTCCAATAGCGCCAGTTTTGCGCATTGGTTACAGAAAGTATCGGGCAAATTCCTTCATACTTTTCCCACATATGGCGGGATACTTCACCATGCAATTTAGAAACGCCGTTCGCTATCCGGGCAAAGCGTAAAGCTGTTAGCGAGTGATTAAACTGGTCATCGGTAATGCCTGTTAATTCTCTTACTTCGTCTATCGATAAACCACAGAAATAACTCATTTTCTGGCACAGGAAAATATCATGCTTTTCATTACCGGCTTCTTCCGGCGTATGGGTCGTAAACACTAAACGCTTTCTAACTTCTTCGCGGTCCTTGCCATATTTCTGATACAAATAAAACGCAGCGGAAACACCATGCGCTTCATTCAGATGATATACTTCAGGATCAAATCCAATTTGTTCTAAGAGTTTAGCACCACCAACACCTAACAAAATAAACTGCGCTACTTTGGTAGAAACGTTGGCATCGTACAAACGATGTGTGATGGTTTGCGAGATGTAATCATTCTCGGGAATATCTGTAGTCATTAAAAACAGCGGCGCCGAATTAAATGTAGTAGGCGGCAGGTACATCACCTTTATCCAAACAGGATGTTCATGGATGGTGATAGAATATTTAATGCCGGTATCTTCCAGGAAGCTGTAAATTTTTTCCATCCAGGTAACCTGCAGCGTTTGGTCTTGGTTGCGGGCCTGGTCGTAGTAGCCATACTTCCATAATATACCAATGCCTACTAAGTTTTGGCGAAGCTCGTAAGCACTGCGTAGATGCGAGCCGGATAAGAATCCAAGACCGCCGCTATAAATTTTCAACGGCTGATGAATAGCAAACTCCATAGAGAAATAGGCCACACGTTTTGCATAACTTTCGTCAACGGGATAAGGTACTTGATAAGAGGTAAAATCCATTTTTTTAATTTTTACGGAAGAGCAAAATAAGGGTTTTTAAATTTAATGTGTAGTGCTCACACGGGTTTGGTTATTTCCGCTTAGCTTTTTTTGAAGTTTGTTTTGGTATAGCTGCTTTTTTACGGGTAAAGGTTCCACTTAACGGGCAGTCTAACCCGCGATGATTTCCGCAGCCACTCTCTTCTTTTATAGTAACCGAGTTGCCTGCGAAGTTTAATCCTAAAACACATGGATCGCCACCAAGCCGGTAAGCTGCTGATGCGGGAGATGTAATCAGAAAGTCTCCCTTCAACTGCCCTTTACAATCGCCTTCTTCATTTTCTGTATGAATATATACAAGCAGTTGATTAGCATAACGGCCATCCCGTATAGCAACAAAATTTTTTTTGTTGAGATAATAATCGCCTGCTAATTTGTTTGTTTTAGGAAAGGTATCAATAGGATTTACGGCTTCGGAGGGACTATCATTCAAAGCATCCATCATGATCAGGCTGAATGATTTCGTTACCGCATCATAAGCCACCACTTCCTTTCCTTCGCCGCTTACATCGGGCCCATTTCGTTGGGTCACGCTTTTCGTGATGGTAAAGTTTTTATCAATAGCGGTTGTCTGCGAGGTGTTTGGGTTTTCATCTGGCAAGAGAAAGGGGTAGCTCGCTGCAAAATTGTTTTGGTTATCAAACACAAGAAGGAGCACGGCTTTCTTACTGCCCCCGGCCGCTTTTACCAGGTAATACGCTTCCGCTTCTTTGTATTTCAGCTTTACTAAAGGAGTGTATTTAACGGTTGTTTTCTTACCAAAGTAATTGTTCTTAATGCTGTCAGCTACAAATGGTAAAATAAGGGCAGATGGTAACGAAACCGTATCCTTATTTTTTAGCAGACCGGTATCGGTAAACTGGTAGGGCGGAGTAGCAGCTTTAAAGAAAGAGGCCATGCTTCCAGATGAAGAATCAGTTTTTTGATCCTTACCGCCATCACCATTCTTGCAAGCACTCAGCAGGCTGCACAATAAAACAACACCTGGCACCAGTTTCTTCATAGTCTATTATTTTGAGCTAAATAAAACAAAAATAAATAAACTATGAAGATGGATTGATTCAAACTAAATTTTTAGATTTGTCTAAATTTTAAATTAGAGCCACTTGAATTTTTCAACCAGCGAGGAAAATTATCTTAAAGCTATCTATCATCTCCAGGAAGAGGACAGCACGGTAAGCACTAATGCGCTTGCAGAAAAGCTTAGTACCAAAGCCGCATCTGTAACCGATATGATGAAAAAGCTAAGTGCGAAGGGGCTGCTGAACTACACGCCTTATTATGGTTTTTCTTTAAGTGCGGACGGAAAGAAGATTGCATTATTCATTATCAGGCGGCACAGGCTTTGGGAGTTCTTTCTTTCACAAAAACTGGGTTTCAGTTGGGAGGAAGTACACCAGTTGGCAGAAGAGCTGGAACATGTAAGCAGTAAAAAATTAATTGACCGCCTTGATGAATTTTTGGACTTTCCGTCTTACGATCCGCATGGAGATCCGATCCCGGATAGTAAAGGAAAACTTTTACCCCGCAACAATTTGCCACTTGCCTTGTTGCCTAAAAATACAGCCGCCGAGGTATGCCAGGTAACTAACCAATCGGCAGAAATGCTGGAACTGCTGAAGCATAAAAACATCGGTATCGGCACCCGCCTTGAATTAAAAAAGCATTTCCCTTTCGACCAATCGATAGAGTTAAAAATCAAAACCAAAACTGTTACCATCAGCGAACAGTTGGCTAAAAATATTTTTGTTACGTATGAGCAAATTAACCAATGATGCATCGTTAAGCGAGGTACATCAAAGCGTAGATACCACCAATACCAACAAGCCGGCATGGCGAAGAATGTTGTCATTTTTCGGTCCGGCATATTTGGTAAGTGTAGGTTACATGGACCCCGGCAACTGGGCCACCGACTTACAGGGTGGCAGCCAGTTTGGCTACAAATTAATTTGGGTGCTGCTTATGAGCAACCTCATGGCGCTTTTGCTGCAAAGTTTATCGGCCCGTTTAGGAATTGTAAGGGGTAGAGACTTAGCGCAGGCCAACCGGGAAACCTATCCCAAAAAGATCAATTTCTTTTTATACATTTTAGCCGAAGTAGCTATTGCGGCAACCGACCTCGCCGAGGTATTGGGCATGGCTATCGGTATTCAGTTACTCACCGGTATGCCCTTACTATGGGCTGTATCAATAACAGTGTTAGATACATTCTTACTACTTGTGCTTCAGCGTCTGGGCATGAGAAAAATGGAGGCTTTTATAATTGCTTTAGTAGCCATCATCGGCATTTCATTTCTAATTGAAATTATTCTTGCCCGGCCAAACCTTGCCGAAGTAGCTACCGGTTTTATACCTTCTATTCCTGGCAAGGAAGCCCTGTTTATAGCTATAGGAATCATTGGTGCCACAGTGATGCCGCATAATTTGTACCTGCACTCAGCTCTTGTTCAAACCCGTAAAATAGACAGGACTGAAAAGGGGATCCGCAGGGCTCTGAAGTTGAACTTTATTGACAGCACCATTGCGCTTAACCTCGCTTTTTTTGTAAATGCTGCCATCCTGGTTTTGGCCGCAACGGTATTTTATAAAACCGGCCGGTCGGATGTTGCCCAGATAAAGCAGGCGCATGAATTATTAAGCGATTTTCTTGGCACTGAGATAGCCCCTACGCTTTTTGCGGTCGCCTTAATTGCTGCCGGGCAAAGCAGTACTATTACCGGTACGTTGGCGGGCCAAATTGTAATGGAAGGTTACCTGCGCATTCGAATCAATCCGTGGATGCGCAGGTTGCTTACACGTCTTGTTGCAATCGTTCCAGCGGTTATTGTTATTGTAATCAACGGCGAAAATAATATTGACGACCTCCTGGTTTTCAGCCAGGTAATTTTGAGTTTACAATTGGGCTTTGCAGTTATACCGCTCATTCATTTTGTAAGCGATAGAAAAACAATGGGGATTTTTGTTATTAAACCTTTTGTGCAATTCCTTGCCTGGTTAATTACTACAGTGCTTGTTTACTTAAATATGCGCATGGTGTTTGAGCAAGCCTCTGGCTTTTTTGCCACCAGTGATAACACGTTTTGGAAAGTAGTAATTATTGTAGCAACGTTATTATTCATTGGTTTGTTAATCACTGCTATCTTATATCCTTTGTTGCGAAAAAAGCCTGTGGGTATTTCGGTGCAGGTGCATAAAAAACTGCTGCCTGTGGTTCCGCTTATTACGCTGCCAAAATATCGCAAAGTGGCGGTAGCCATTGATTTCAGCGAAAGAGACCAAAATGTTTTAGCCCATGCGATGGCCCAGGCCGGCGAAGGCTCAACGGTAGTATTAATTCACATCGTGGAAAGCGCTTCAGCAAAAATTTTAGGTGAGAACAGTGATGACTATGAAACCCGTGGCGACCAGGACAAATTAGATGCTTATGCCGCACAATTGACCGCTCAGAATATAATTGCCGAAACGCATTTAGGCTTTAGAAACCGCACCAAAGAAATTGCACGACTGGTAAAAGAATCTAATGCCGATTTATTAATTATTGGTGCGCATGGCCACAAGGGAATGAGGGATTGGCTTTATGGAGAAACCATTGATGCGGTAAGACATAAGTTGAAGATACCGGTGTTGATTGTGTAAGCAGAGGTTGCCGGTTAAAGTTTACAGCAACCAGTGGCAGCCATCATTTATTGAGAGCCCCTGCCATTAAAATATTTTTTTTGTACCCGGCAAAAGTATTTCATAGCATCGTCGGTTGCGTCGCACTCTTGTACGATTGGTAATTCTATTGGGCATTATCTGAACTGGGATGTATGGGATGTATGTGAATAGTGAGATATAAATCAAGTTCTTTTATAAAAGCCCGAAGGGCTTGAATATGAATAGCCCCGGGGGCAACCCGGGGAAAGAAATGGTGCTTGTACAGCACAACCCCGAAAGGGGTTGAACATCATTCGCTAATGTTCAACCCCATTCGGGGTTGCCATAAACAATATGTTTGTTTGACCAGCGGCTTTACCGCCGGCTATTCACATTCAAGCCCTTCGGGCTTAGGGAGAAACAACACCGAAAATTAATGAAGATAGAATGACTCAAAAGGTGATGATAAGAATTATAGAACCCTGAACGGAGCGTCGCCAATGTCGCTTCATAGTAGCACAAAAGTCGGTCAACAAAAAATCAACCTACATTATCCGTACTAAACAATGTAATTATTTCATCTACATTCTTACTCGTTGGAAAAAAACCAACAAGCTTCTGTATCACACTTTCCACCACCGCATCCGGACAGGAAGCGCCACTTGTAATTAAAATTGAAATGGCTTCTTTCTTTGGTAAATAATCATTTGTTACCAACTCTTCACCCGTATGAAAATTGTAATGCATGATGGTTTGTGCAGATAAAATTTTTTCTTCGCTGCTGATGTAATAAGTAGGGAGCTTTTCTTCGCAAAGCTCCACCAGGTGAGACGTGTTAGAAGAATTGTAGCCGCCAACAACAATAGCTATATCTGCAGGAGTTTCCAGCATACCACTCACTGCTGTTTGATTATCATTGGTAGCATAGCAAAGCGTATCGCGGGTGTCGGCGAAATGGTTTCTGATAGTTTCATCGCTAAGACTGAACTTTTGAATCATGGTGTCACGCAGGTAATCAGCAATGGCCTGCGTATCCGAAGCCAGCATCGTGGTTTGGTTCACTACACCAATACGGGTTAAATCTTTTTCTACATCAAAATCATCTGAATACTGGTTTTCGAATTCAGTATAAAATTCAGCGGGAGGTTTGTGTCCCAAAATATATTTGGCTAACTCTATGGTCTGCTTCATGTCCTTTACCACAACGGCTGGCGCAGAAGCAGCGGCATGAGAAAATGTAGCTCTTGTTTCCTCGTGGGTTGGCTTGCCATGAATAATGATGGTATATTCTTTTTTAGCAATCACTTCGCTTCGGTTCCAAACCTTTTCAACAAACGGACAGGTGGTGTTATATTTTTCTACCTGAATGCCAATATTTCTTAGCTTTTGCTCAATAGCCAGTGTAGTTCCGAAAGCTGGAATCAAGACTATATCATCTGCTGTAAGCGATTCAAAAGGAATGATTTGCTGACCGTTGTTATCCTGTAAAAATTCAACACCGCTTTTTTTAAGGTCTTCATTCACCTGGGGATTGTGAATCATTTCGCTTAATAAAAAGATGCGCTTACCGGCATTTTCTTCAATGGTGCGAAAGGCAATATCGATAGCATTTTCAACGCCATAGCAAAAACCAAAATGACGGGCCATGTAAATTTTCAGCGGACCAAAATCCAAAAGAGTAGGGGAGAAGTCTTTCTTCATGCGGTCATCTTCCTTCCGCTTTTTCTTTATAGCAGAAATTAAATGACTACGGTAAACTACAGGAACATCGAAGCTTTTCATCAGGGACAAAATTAGGGCTAAGAGCTAAAAGGAGGGAAAGAGGAAAAGAGATTTAGGTTTAGGTTAAGACAGCGCTATAAAGTATGGCAATACAAACCGGGCGGTTTGGCTTCATGAGCTGTGGATGAATACAGTTTTCCTGGTAATCCTAAACCTTAACGTAAACCCTGATGTCGCCTTTCCTTTCCTCTCTTGCCTTATCTTCGACGCACATGAAAGATTGGATCAAAACCACCAACATTTACGAAGTAAACCTCAGGCAATATACCGATGAAGGAACCATCAATGCCTTTGCACAACACTTGCCCCGTTTGAAAGATATGGGTGTGGAAACACTGTGGTTTATGCCGCTAACGCCCATTGCACAAAAAAACATAAAAGGGAGCTTAGGAAGTTATTATGCCTGCTCCGACTTTACTTCGGTTAGTGAAGAATTTGGAACAATAGAAGATTTTAAAAGCTTGGTTCAAGTAGCCCATGGCATGGGAATGAAAGTGATCATTGATTGGGTGGCTAATCATACCGGCTGGGATCATTGGTGGACGAGAGAACACCCGGACTGGTATGAGAAAGATGAACAAACAGGGGATTTTAAAAAGGCTTCGGGTATGGATGATATCATAGAACTGGATTTTAAAAATCCAGCGCTTCGCCACGCCATGATTAATGCAATGAAGTTCTGGATAACTGAAACCGGTATTGATGGCTTTCGCTGCGACCTTGCTTTTTGGGTTGAATTGGATTTTTGGATCGAAGCAAAAAGTGAATTGGATAAAATAAAGGATCTATTCTGGTTAGGTGAATTAGACCCGGCCGATCACCCTGAATACATGGAGGTTTTTGATGCTGCTTATACCTGGAAGTGGATGCACAAAGCGGAGCAGTTCTATAAAGGGCAAACCTCTTTTGAAGACCTGTTGAATGTGCTGCAGCAGTACCAGCAATTGCCCGGCATTAAAGCATGGTTCACCACTAACCATGATGAAAATACCTGGAATGGAACTGAGTATGAAAAATACGGCAGCATGGCAAAACTTTTAGCAGTGTTTAGTTGTACATGGCCCGGTGTACCGCTCCTTTACAGCGGACAGGAGCTTCCTAATTATAAACGCCTGCAATTTTTTGAAAAAGATGTAATTGAATGGAATGAAGATTATGAACTACATTCTTTTTACAGAACGCTTTTCGAATTAAAGAAGAAGCATACTGCATTAGCTGCTGATGCATCAGTTCAGATTTTATCAGCCGTAAATAGCCTGTTGTTTTTTAAAAGAAGAGAAGGTGAAAGCGAAATAACTTGTCTATTTAATTTCTCGGATAGTCCTAAAAATATTGACATAGAAAATAAGATAGCTGCAGCCGGCAGGAATGTTTTTGCAGATGCGAAGATTAGCATTGGTGCTGATGGCGTTGCGCAACTTCCACCATGGGGCTTCGCTGTTTTCACGAATTGAACGGCGCTAACTTTGACCATTAAATTTCTGATCACTACATGCGTTTTACAAAATTTTTTCCTTTTATCGCTGTTGCTCTTTTGGTACTCAGTTGCTACCTGCCGTGGATGACAATTGAAAGTAAAAACATAACCATCACCGGGGTAGATACAACCGGCACTTCTTTTGGGAAGCCCGGTTATTTTCATTTTGTATGGGCAGCTTTATATTTTGCCTTTTTCGCCATTCCAAAAGTTTGGGCAAAACGGACCGCTATCGGTTTCGCAGCTTTTAATATAGCTTTTGCGTTTCGTAATTTTTTGTTGCTACCTGCCTGCCAAATGGGTGATTGCCCTCAAAAGCGAATAGGTTTATATCTTTTATTGTTTTCTTCATTTGCCATGTTTGCGGCTGCTTTAACCCATGATAAGAAAAAGTACAATGCAACCCAGGAATAGCTTTAAGCTTTGTTTCCAGCATTTAATTATTACGCTAACACCTTCAAACTTTCGTTCAGTATTTCCACACATTCATCAATTTGTTCTTTAGTAATTACCAGCGGCGGCGCTAACCGTATCTTATCGCCATGTGTTGGCTTTGCCAGTAAGCCATTATCTTTTAATGCAAGGCATAAATCCCATGCAGCCTCACTATTTGAGTGTTCAATTATAATGGCATTCAGCAAACCTTTACCTCTTACTATTTTTATAAAGGGTGAATTCAAAGACTTAATTTCTTTTCTGAAATAATCGCCCAAGTCAGCAGCATTCTGCGCCATATTTTCTTCTTGCAAAACCTCTAAAGCAGCGATGGCAACTTTACAAGCCAAAGGGTTGCCGCCATACGTGGAGCCATGTTCACCGGCTTTAATCGTGAGCATAATTTCGTCATTGGCTAATACTGCACTAACAGGTAATACACCACCGCTTAGTGCTTTTCCTAAAATCAAAATATCAGGATGCACATCTTCGTAATCACAAGCCAGCATCTTACCGGTGCGGGCAAGGCCGGTTTGAATTTCGTCAGCAATAAATAGAACATTTGCTTCTTTGCACAGTTGAAAAGCTCCTGATAAATATCCTTCATCAGGCACAACAACGCCGGCCTCACCTTGGATTGGTTCCACTAAAAAGCCCGCTACGTTTTCATCCTGAAGTGCTTTCTCTAACGCATCCAAATCATTATATGGAATAGCAACAAAGCCAGGCATGAAGGGACCGAACATCGCACGGGCAGATTCATCATTACTAAACGAAATAACAGTAGATGTTCGCCCATGAAAATTTCCTTCGCAAACAATGATTTTAGCAGCGCCATCAGCAATGCCTTTTACCGCATAACCCCAACGTCGGGTAAGCTTGATGGCGGTTTCTACAGCTTCCACACCAGTATTCATGGGAAGTACTTTATCGTATCCAAAAAGCTGTGTAATATATTTTTCGTATTCGCCAAGTAAATCGCTGTGAAAAGCCCTGCTTGTAAGTGTAAGCTTAGTGGCCTGCTCTATTAAAGCGTCAATGATTTTCGGATGGCAATGGCCTTGATTTACAGCAGAATAACCGCTTAAAAAATCATAATACCTTTTTCCTTCTATATCCCATAGAAAAACACCTTCGCCCTTGTTTAGCACAACAGGCAAAGGATGGTAATTATGAGCGCCGAATTTTTCTTCCAGTTCTAAATAATAGGGTGTGTCATGAGCTACATGAGCAGTATGCATAAAATTAAATTAAAGGTGAAGATTGAAGAAGATAACAGCAACACAAAACTATACTCAGTGATTGAGCAGGTCTAAATTTTGAGAAAGAAAGAAGGTGATAAAAGAATTCATAATAAATTGCTGTGGAGCAAATGTAAGTATTATGGATTATAAAATTCCTGGTCAAACCAGAATCGGACATGTGCATTTAAAAGTAGCGGATATTGACCGCGCATTAACCTTTTACCGCGATTTATTAGGGTTTGAAATTATGCAGCGATATGGATCAGGCGCCGTGTTTTTATCAGCAGGGGGTTATCACCACCATATTGGATTAAACACATGGTATAGCAAAGGGGCCGGTCCTTCACCTGTGCATTCAGCAGGCTTGTTTCATACCGCCATTTTGTATCCAACCAGGAAAGATTTAGCAGCTATAGTGAAGCGTTTGTTGGATGCCGCATATCCCTTATCCGGGGTTGCAGATCATGGTGTATCTCAGGCAATTTATTTAAATGATCCTGATGGCAACGGAGTGGAATTATATTGGGACAGGCCGAGAGAAGATTGGCCTTTAGATAAAGATGGTGGCTTGCTAATGGGAACGGATCCTTTAGATATTGAGGACTTGCTATCTGAATTGAATAATTAGTTTACAGTTGTACTTGTACTGATTCAAAAGCTACTTGCTACCGGCTACTTGCTACTCGCTGTTTATCTTACTCTCCCGAATAAATAACACCTGTAGTTGGAGTTTCGTACAGTTCTATTTTACTTAGGTTAGTTAGCAGCGGTTTAATATGATCCCATATCCATATGGTAATATTTTCTGCAGTAGGATTCTCCAAACCTTCAATGTCATTAATCAGTTGGTGATCTAATTGATCTATCAGCGGATTAACAATATCTTTTAGTTCTTTAAAATCCATGATCCATCCTAAGTGCGGATCGGGTGTGCCTTTAACAACCACACGAAGTTTATAGGTATGACCATGCATGTTTTTACACTTGTGGCCATCAGGCACATGCGGTAAAAAATGAGCTGAATCGAAAGAGAAGTCTTTATAAATTTCCATCTGCCGGCAAATGTACAGCCTTGAAAAGAATAGGGTAGAAGCCTACATAATTTTCACAAAACAGTGAGACGGAAAATTCGGTTTTACTTCCGCTTCTTTTGGAAAAATGCCGTACAGCGTTGAGCCGCTGCCAGTCATGGCGGCATACAGCGCACCCATATTATACAACTTTTCTTTACAACTTTTTACTTCGGGGTGATGGGTAAAAACGACTTTTTCAAAATCATTTGCCAGGTGATCTTTCCATTTTTCCATTGATAGCTGGGTTACCTCTTTTAAAGGGAGATTCTCAGACGATGGCGTGATTTGCGAAAAGGCCCAGCCGGTATTGATATGAATGCCCGGATTAACAATAACAAATCGGTAAGCAGATAAATCAAGCCTTATCTCTTCCAAAACTTCTCCACGACCCATAGCATAACAAGGGGTGTTTTTAATAAAGAAGGGGCAATCGCTTCCTAATTTGAAGGCATATTCAAGCAATTCGCCTTCACTAATTCCCAGGTTGAATTTCTTATTCAGAAGCAGTAAAGTAAAGGCACCATCAGCACTGCCGCCACCCAAACCTGCACCCATGGGAATTGTTTTGTGCAGGTGCATTTTGATGCGCGGTAATTGCGGGAAATCTTTTTTTAAAAGTTGATACGCTTTTACACAAAGGTTATCAGCGTCCGTTCCCTGAACTGTTAAGCCGGAACCGCTGAATTTAATATCGCCTGTGGAAGAAGGATCTTGAATGATCTCCAATGCATCTTGTAAAAGAAGAGGATAAAATATAGTTTCCAGATCGTGAAAGCCATCTTCTCTTTTACGAAGAATGTGCAGGCCAAGGTTTATTTTACAGTTAGGGAAAACGACCAAGTGAGTTTGGAGTTTAGCGTTTGGAGTTTGAGGTTGTCATGCTGCGGGTAAAACTATTCATAACTGAGGATTAAATAAACGGAAGAATAAGCTTAACCACTAACCGCAAACTCCTAATCCCAAACTCATTTGCCTTTATTTCGGTTGTTGATCTCATCGCGAATGGCAATGGCACGGATGTAATCTTCATGCTCCAACACATCATTGAGCAACTTATGTAAATCCTCTAACGACAAAGAACGCAGGTCGTCCTTGGCGCTGCTTCGCTCTTCCTGGGTAGTTACAGGGGTATTTTTCTTTTTCTTGCCAGTTGCTCCAGTGTCTTCCATTAAAATGCCGGCGCTTTCTAAAATGTGTTCGTACGTATAAACAGGACAGCCAAAGCGGACTGCCAATGCCAAAGCATCGGATGTACGGCTGTCAATTTCAATAGTATCGTGGTCGGAGGAGCAGATAAGCTTAGAGTAAAAAATACCTTCCTGCAGGTCGGAGATGATAATTTCGTGAAGATCAATAATAAAGGCCGACATAAAGTTTTTCATCAGGTCGTGCGTAAGAGGGCGGGAGGGTTGCATTTTTTCAAGTGCTACTGCAATAGCCTGCGCTTCAAATCCACCAATTACAATAGGCAGTCGCCGCAAGCCGTTTACTTCGCCCAGCACCACGGCATACGAATGAGTTTGCGTAATGCTATGCGAAAGGGCCACAATTTCCAATTCAATTTTTTTCATATCCACTGCTGCTTATCCAATTTGCTCAAAATTAAGTAGATAATGATAAACAGGAACAATTTGAATGCCTTAGTCTTTTTACATAAGTGGGAGATCCTTTTATCGAGAGTGTTTCTTTTGGATGGGCTTGGGTAGTTTCCTTTTGATCTTGCTTCTTGTTTGAGTTTATTTGCACCAAAGAAGCCTTCAACTGCGAGGCTTCATCATAAGCTAATTTTTCAAGCTTTTATTAATGTACCCCTCGGGAACTGCAAGAGCAGTTGCATCCAGTGGCAGAGCCACAATTGAAGTTGCCATAACAGTGGCCCTGCTTTTATTTTGACCGCCTTCCATATTAATGGTGCTGTTCAATGACATTCCGGAAAGTTCTATCTCAGCGCCTAAAACCAGTTTGCCATTCTTTACCATCAATAATATAGGGTTGCCAACATAAGCCTCAGGGATAGCGTAATACAAATCGTTAGCTACATAAAAAATTCCGTTGTTGAGCGACGATAAAAATTCGTCGTCTGGGTTTATTTTAACCGGCTGCTGCAAAATAAGGGTGGTGGGATGGCCCATGATCACTTTACCTTGTTGTGATGCTAATGCTGCATTCTTCTGTAAAGGTCTTGTTTCATAACTTTTATCCCGCACGTTCATGTTATATACATTGCCAGAGTTCAGATCTATAATGGCATAATCATTATCAAAAGTTTTACCGGGCATAATAAATTCCATCTTTATTTTATTTGTTCCAAATGATAAAATCAGCTTAGCTGGTTTAGCCTCACCAGGCATGTGTACATCATAATTGATTTTTCCTTCAAAGGAAGTTTGTCCGGTAGCGTTTAGCATGGCGCAAAAAAATAAAAGTGTAAAAATGTATCGCATAAAAAACAAAAAGCGGAATGAAGTTGTCATTCCGCTGGTTAAAGAATTTATTCTGTTTAATGCCCCTTAACCTTTTTCACGGCGGCCGTAATCTTTGGTATAATATCAAAGGCATCGCCTACAATACCATAATCAGCCGCTTTAAAAAATGGCGCTTCCGCATCTTTATTAATCACCACAATTGTTTTGCTGCGGTTAACACCGGCAAGGTGTTGAATAGCGCCGGAGATACCAATAGCAATATATAAATTAGGTGCAATGGCAACACCGGTTTGTCCTACGTGCTCGTTATGAGGACGCCAATGTGCATCGGCTACCGGGCGGCTGCAAGCCAGCGCTGCGCCTAATTCTTCTGCTAACTCTTCTACCATTTTCCAGTTCTCCGGGCCTTTTAAACCACGTCCTGCACTTACCACAACGTCGGCTTCCGTTAAAGCAACTTTGCCGCTTGTTTTAGTGCTGTCAATGGTTTTCATTGTGGGTGCATCAACTGTTGCTGTAAAAGGAACTACTTCTGCTGTGCCTTCACCAGTTAAGATAGTGTATGCGTTTACGTTTAGTGAAATCACTTTCACATCGGTGGTGATGGCAACAGTTGCAAAAGCTTTACCTGAGAAAACATTTTTGCGAACTGTAAATCCATTGGCAGTATCAGGTAAGGCTGTAGCCCCTGAAACCAGGCCGGCCTTCAAGCGAACCGCAACCCGTGGCGCTAATGCCTTGCCGCTGGAGTTGTTAGAGAACACGATCACTTTTGCACCACTTTGCTCCGCTACTTGTGCAATCACTTTGGTATAAACCTGTGAGTCAAAGGCTTTCAGGTTATCATGCTGCACATGATATACTTTTTTTACTCCATGCTTACCTAAAGCAGCCAGGTCTTCGGTTACAGCGCCAACCACAACCGCTTCGGCAGTAACACCAGTTTGCTCCGCTATTTTAGCGCCATAAGTCAATGCCTCGTGAGAAGCTTTTTTTATATGTCCGTCTAGTTGATCTACAAAAATTAAAACGCTCATGATTGAGTTTGGAGTTTAAGGTTTGGAGTTTGGGGTTGGTGCCCTAAACCCGAAATTTGTTTTTGTTCAGCATGGTTTTGAACGTACAAGAGTGCGACGCAACAGACGATGCCATGAGCACTTCCGCTGGTAACATAATCAGTAGTATTTATAAAAGAACTTTCCAGTTAAGGATGTAATCGGCTAATCTTCACATCCGCTAACCAGCTAATTAAAACACCCTCGCTTCCTCGTGCAGCAGCCTTACTAATTCCTCTACGTTATCGGCTGAAACCAGCTTCACGCCTGCTTTTGCAGGAGGCAGTTGAAACTCCGTGTACTTTGTAAACGCTTCTACATTATTAGCCTCCACAACTTTCAACGGCTTGGTACGGGCAGCCATAATACCACGCATGTTAGGGATGCGGGCTTCTGCCATACCTTTTTGACAACCCACTACAAGCGGTAAAGTTGTTTCAAGCGTTTCTTCGCCTCCTTCAATTTCCCTTTTGATGGTAGCTGTAGAACCAGCAATCTGCAGGCTGGTAGCGTTGGTAACATAAGGTGCATCCAGCAATTCAGCTAACATACCGCCAACAGCGCTGCCGTTATAATCTATGGTTTCTTTACCCAATAAAATTAAGTCGTAACCTTTTGCGACTTCTGCAATTTGAGCTGCTACTAAGTAACTCTCAGTAGGCTCTGTATTAATGCGAATTGCTTCATCGCCACCAAGCGCTAACGCCTTACGAATGATCGGGTCGGCATCGGCACCACCAACGGTAACCAAATGAATAGTAGTGGACGCATCGGCTTCTTTTAATTCAATGGCACGCACCAGGGCATACCATTCGTCGTACGGGTTAAGTATCCATTGCACGCCGGCTTCAGCGAATTTCGTGTTGTTATCGGTGAAGGCTATTTTTGCCGTGGTATCAGGCGTTTTGCTTATACATACCAAAATTTTCATGCGGCTAATTTAATGTAAATATTTAAATTGGTTGCTTATGCAACTAAAATTGTCGATTGCAAATATAAGGCGAGAACCGAAGCCAAAAAGCTGAATAAAAAATGGAACGAATTGAAAAATTAAAGGCGTTTTTAGGGCAAAATCCGGCAGACAATTTTGTGCAACACGCCTTGGCGCTGGAGTATATAAAACTTGACCGGGATGGCGATGCAAGAGAGTTGTTTGAAACGATATTATCAAGGGATGAGGCCTATATTGGAAGCTATTATCATTTAGGTAAACTGCTGGAGCGCATTGGTGAAACGGATAACGCAATTGCTGTTTATGAAAAAGGAATGAAGATGGCGAAAGAAGCGAAAGATAATCATGCGTATAATGAGTTACAGGGAGCGTATGATGATTTGGTTTATTAGGACATTCCCTGGTTTCCAGTTTCTGATTTGTATTCCCGGTTAATTAGGTCTAGCCTTCTCTTTTTTTACATTCTATATTTTGTATTCTACATTTATTTTTAATGGATTTACTCTCCCCCTTTTTGCAAATCATTTCAAAATATCATTTGCTGAATGCAAAAGTTTTATTGGCGGTAAGTGGTGGCATTGATTCTGTTGTGTTATGTGAGTTATCAAAACAGGTAGGATTAAATTTTTCTATCTCTCATTGCAATTTTGGGTTACGGGGAGAAGAAAGTGAAAGAGATGAAGCCTTTGTTAGAGACTTAGGAGATAAATATGGCGTAGATGTTTTTATAAAAAAATTTGATACACCTGCTTATGCAGAAAAAAATACTTTATCTATACAGGAAGCGGCCAGAGAGTTACGATACAATTGGTTTGAAGAAATAAGAAAGGAGAAAGAATTTGCATTCACTTTACTGGCGCATCATGCCAATGATAACATTGAAACCTTACTGATGAATTTTTTCAGAGGCACAGGCTTAGAAGGATTATCGGGTATGCCGGAAGAGAAAAAGGAAGCACATTGTTTGCGTCCTATGCTAGCGTTAAAACGAAAAGATATTGACGCCTTTGCAAACAAAGCCGGCTTAACCTGGGTGGAAGATTCTTCAAACGCATCAAACAAATACACCCGCAATTTTTTCAGAAACGAGGTCATTCCTTTAATTCAAAAAGTGTATCCGCAGGCAGAGGAAAACTTGCTTAACAATATCAAACGTTTTAAGCAAACAGCTGCGCTCTATAATGAAGCCATCGCAGGACTGAAGAAGAAAATCTGTGAAGTAAAAGGCGAAGAAGTGCATATACCCATTTTAAAACTGATGAAGTATAAAGACAGTGCACTGATTTATGAAATTATTAAAGACTATGGTTTTAATGACAAGGCAGTAGATGAAGTGATTAAACTGGCAGATGCTGATTCCGGAAAATATATAGCTAATGATAAATACAGAATTATAAGGCATCGGAAGTGGTTTATCATTTCGCCAATTGCTACAACAGCGCAAACATTTGTCATTGATAAGGAAAATGAACTCCTGGCATTCGGTAATCAGCAGCTTGAACTAAAAAGAATACCTATTGAAAAGTTTACGTTGAATAAATCAGAGCTTATTGCGCAATTAGATGCTAAGGAAATTGAGTTCCCGCTTGTTCTTCGCAAATGGAAAACAGGTGATTATTTTTATCCCCTGGGTATGCGCAAAAAGAAAAAGGTTTCCCGCTTTTTTATAGACCAGAAACTATCTAAAACTAATAAAGAAAAAGTTTGGGTTTTAGAATCGCACAAAAAAATAGTATGGATTGTTGGTTACCGTATTGATGACAGATTTAAAGTAACGGATACAACAAAAGAAGTTTTGCAGCTTAACCTATCCAGCCTTTAAAACGCATGTAGGCCTTAATTCTTTCAATTGCTTCGGTAATAGCATTATACTCAACCAATCTTCCGGCTACTATTACAAATAGCAGCCCGTAAATAGAACCCCATATATGTGCGGAGTGATTAATGTTGCCCTGGCCTTTCTTATCAAGAATAGCAGAGATAAGTAAATAAAGCGGGGCGAAAATAAATCCGGGAATAGGTATAGGGATAAAGAAAATATAGACTTCCGTTTCCGGGGCAAGCATTAAACCTGCAAAGATTACCGCACTTACTGCGCCTGAAGCACCCAGGCTTTTGTAGTGATAACTGTCCTTATGTTTAAAGTAAGTAGGCAGCAGCGAAATAAGCAATGCTGAAACATACATGAATAAATAAACCCATCTTCCTGCATCGCCAAATAGTTCTATAAAAGCATCTTCTACCGCTTTACCAAAAAGATACAGCGCCAGCATATTAAAAATAAGATGACCGTAATCGGCATGAATCAGTCCGCAGGTAAAGAAGCGGTAAAACTGGTTTCGCTGCGACACAGCAGGCGGATAAAAAATTAAATCATCAATGATTTGAGGTTTACTGAATCCACCGATAGAGACAAGCACTGTAACGATGACGATGATTAATGTTATTGAAAGCTCCATGATTTATTTGTGATTTACAATTGCTTATCGCCTATTGCCAATTTATTTGTGATGATACTTTTCGTTCTGCAAAATAGTGCAGGCCCGGTAAACCTGCTCAGCTAAAATTAACCGCACTAACTGATGTGGAAAGGTCAATTGGGAAAGCGACCATTTTAGCTTCGCCGTATTCAATACTTTTTCATCTAAGCCAAAGGCGCCGCCGATTAAAAACACAATGTTTTTTGTACTCCCGTTTGCCCTTTGCTGAATGAATTGCGCCAAGCCCGGCGATGTAATTTCTTTGCCTCTTTCATCTAGAGCCACTAAATAATCACCTTCTTTTATAGAGCTTAAAATAATTTCTCCTTCCCGCTTTTTTAAATCTATTTCTGAAAGCATACCTGCATTCTTAGGCACAGGAATAATATTCCATTGCACAGGAAAATAGTTGCCTAGCCGCTTGGTAAATTCTTCAATACCGCTTTTTACATAGGCATCATGCGACTTGCCTACGCTCCAAAAGGAAATTTTCATAAATAGTTTAAAGTTTTTAACTGTTTAGGACTTTATTATAAATCCTTTTTGTTTTCTCGAATCCCCTTTTACTGTCTTTTCTTACAACAGAAGATTCTTTCTGTCCCACTTTTTAAAGGGGGAAGGCTGAGTGTTCCTCTTTAAGAAATAGTCGTAAGGGGGATTCATAGACTATAAACGAATGCTACTTAAATTCTAAAAGCGTCATCAGAAACGATTTTGTTTAATGGGCAGCATAATAAGAAATGTCGTTCCTTTTCCTGGTTCGCTTTCTACAGAAATTTCACCCTCATGGTTCAATACAATTTTTTTACAAAGTGCTAAACCTACGCCAGTTCCCTTAATACTTTTGTCCGTATTCAATCGTTGAAAAAGGCCGAAGATTTTTTTTTCATTCTGCATCGAAAAGCCGGCGCCGTTATCTTGTATACGCAATTCAATGCTGGCCACATTTTTAGTTTCTACAGAAATAGTAACCACCAACCTTCTCTCACCACTCCGGTATTTTATGGCATTGCCAATAATATTTTGTAGTAATTGTTTTAATTGAAATGGCACTCCTTCAATTACAGGCAAGACGTCAGCCTTTACTTCGGCGTCCGCTTCTTTTATGGCCACTTCCAGATCAGCAAGCACTTCGTGTAACACAACTTCCAGGTCAGTGGCCTCAAACAAGGTCTGGTCTTCAGTTATACTCGAGTAAAGTAGGATGGCACCAATTAAATTACCCATCCGCTTGCCCGCCTCCTGTATTTTTTGTAAAAAGACGGCTGCTTCTTCAGGTATATTGTCTTTGTGCCGCGTAAGAATCAAATCGCTGAACGTGGAAATTTTTCGTAGTGGTTCTTTTAAATCATGCGAAGTTAGCCACGCATATTGCTCCAGTTCCCGGTTAGAGTTTTCCAGTTCTTTCCGCTTTCTCACTAATTCATTCTCATTCATTTTTTGTTGCGAAATATCACGGATAAAAGAAATAAATATGGTTTCACCAGCTTGTTGCGAACGGGAAATTGCGAGAGAAATTAAAAACTCATTACCATTTTTTTTCAGGGCGGTTATCTCAATGGTTTGGTTTAAAATGTGGGCTACGCCGGTAGAAAGGTAGCGCTGCATTCCTGCCCTATGCGCTTGTCGGTAGGCTTCAGGTATGATTGTTTCTTGCAATGTTTTGCCCAGCGCTTCGTCGCTCGGCCAGCCAAATATTGCTTCGGCTTTTGGGTTCCATAAGATGATCTTCCCAGTTACATCAGCTACAATAATTGCGTCTGGCGCCTGCGTTACCAATAGCTTTAAATTTTCCTCCCGTTCGGCTAATTGAGCAGCGTAAAACCGCAGGTCTTCTTCGTTTTTTATTTTGGCGGTAATGTCCCTGAAAATGCCTCGGGTGTAAACCGCTTCGTCACTTTGAAACTTTGGTGATATAAAACCCTCAAGGATAATTTTTTCTCCTTTTCTTGTTTGAAAGGCAATGGTAATTTCTTTATCGGCAATCTCTTTTCTCAGAACAGCATTCCTGTATTGTACAAATTGTTCACGGCCATCTTCGTGTACGAAATCATAAATGCTTTTTCCCCTGATCTGCTCCAACTCATATCCAAGACATTTTATCCATGCATTGTTTACATACAGAATAATTCCACCCGGTTTTACAATGTGTATCAGGTCATGGGCATGATCAAAAAGGTCTTTGTAATGTTCTTCACTTTCATCTAATTGCTCCCCTAAAGGCTGCGCTATTTGCTGTTGATAATGAATACCTTTTTCGAGTTCGAAATAAATTTTATCCAATTCTGTAACAATCTTTATAGCTGTTGTTACTTCTTTTGTGTAAGAGGCCAAAGTCGCTAATAAAGCTTGTTTTTGTGTACGGAGAAAGTGAATACTAAAAGGCAGGCTTTCTTTTGAAGAATTGCCTGTTAAAAATAGCGGATCATAGCTCGTACGGGTGAAATCAACATCCTTTTCAATGGCGGTAAAAAACCGAAATAATTCCTGTGAGAGATAATCAGGATGGTAAAGGTTCTGTTTGTTAAGAGATGATACAGGAGTGCCCGGCTGATGCAATAACTCCTGTTGCTTACCAATAACTTCTGCGGCACGAGTTTCTCTGGCAAAGCGGGTAAATTTTTTTAGTTCAGTCATGTAGTTGTCTATGGCGAATGAGGCAATATACGCAATTTGAAAACCTGTAAAAGTTGGATTACGCTATTGCAGTTCATCTTTTAGCAGAAGATTCTCTTATGATTAAAGAGGTTTCCAAAATCTTTGTTTCAAGCTCCGTTATAGGCCGTTTGCTTTCTATCAATTTTACAAATAGCTCTGTGGCCGTTTGCCTTATTTCAAATGCACACTGCCGAACAACCGTTAAAGCAAGTGAAAATTAATCATGGGCCTGTTTATTTATGAAGCAACAAATCCAACTTTTTTTATTCTGCCGTTTTAAAAAACCTTGAACATTACAATGATTTAACCGGTCACCGTGCAAAAGGTTGCGCAAGGTTCTGTTTTAGCTTTAAACAAAAAAATTCACTCCCTGCTGACTTCAACATGATTTAAATTTTTTATACATTTATAAAATTATATGTCGCATTCCTGCTGTGTAAGTTGATACTTCCTCTTATGTGAACTGCTTTTCAATCAACCATAAACTATCGTTATGCACAACAATAAAATAAAATTATCCTGCTTATTTATCTTTCTTTTTCTTTTGGTGATAGATGGCAATGCCCAATCAAAACTACGTGGAGTAATAGCCGGCATTAATGGCCAGCCATTGAATAATGTCAATGTATTATTATTAAATTCAACAGATTCCTTTCTAGTAAAAGGGTTAGTTACCGCACAGGATGGGCAGTATATTTTTGAAAACATAAGTCCTGGCACCTATTTTATTTCTTGCTCCTTTGTTGGATTAAAGCCTGTTTATTCCCCGGTTTTTAGCGTTACAGGTAAAGCTGATTTGAATTTAGAGGTGATAAAGCTTGACGA
Source organism: Flavisolibacter sp. (assembly GCA_028288675.1). Classification (GTDB taxonomy): domain Bacteria; phylum Bacteroidota; class Bacteroidia; order Chitinophagales; family Chitinophagaceae; genus Flavisolibacter. Next base: position 22,416 of record JAQBNG010000081.1, read on the forward strand.
AAAAGAAGCAACTCTTCAGGCAGTAACAGTAGCTGTAAAAAAGCCGCTCTTTGAGCAAAAGATTGACCGCATGATCATTAACGTGGCTGGCAGCATCACCAGTACCGGAAGTACGGCGCTGGAGGTATTGATGCGTTCGCCGGGTATAATCGTTGATCAGCAAAACAATTCTTTATTAATGAATGGCAAGGATGGCGTAGTAGTTATGCTCAACGGGAAAATAAGCCGTATGCCTGTTTCGGCTGTGGTGCAGATGCTGGCAGGCATGAGTTCAAGCAACATCGAAAGGATAGAACTGATTACTACACCGCCTGCCAATTTCGATGCAGAAGGGAATGCGGGGTATATCAATATTGTAATGAAAACTAACCTGCAATACGGTACCAATGGCTCGTATTCGGCCACCGCCGGATGGGGGAAGGCACCGGTAGTTGCAGCCAGCATGAACTTCAACCATCGCCAGGGCAAATGGAATTTATTTGGCGATTACTCTTTTGCCAGAACAGGAATCTTGAATGAAATTTCTTTTTACCGTAAAGTAGAGCAGACAGGGGGTGTGGTAGAAACCCTGGCTGCCACAGACCGCGATTCTTACCGGAGAAATCATAATGGCCGCCTTGGGCTGGATGTGGAACTGAATAAAAAAACTACGATAGGAGTTTTGCTCTCTACTTTCAGCAATTTGTATTCCATGACCGCTGTGAATAAAAGCGAGATATCCATCAACGGCGTATTGGATACCATGATAGTGATAGATAACACTGAACAGCATCCCTTAAGCAATTATAGCGCAAACATTAACCTGCTGCACCAGTTCAACGGCAAAGAAAAACTATCGGTAAACCTTGACCATATTTATTATAAAGATGCCAACACGGTTGACTATGTAAACAACTATTATAATGGCAGCGAAGCTTTTTTATATGATGAACTAATGAAAAGTTTTAAATCGACGCCTATCTCTTTTTGGGTGAGCAGTGCCGACTATACAAAAAAATGGAGCGATAAGGTTGAGATGGAAACCGGGGTGAAATCCACCATTTCCCGTTTTACAAATGATGTGCAGGTGGAAAGAGCGAAACAAGCGGCCTGGATAGTTGACCAAAGCCTTACGGCAGAATTTTATTTGAAGGAAGAAATTCATGCTGCCTACGTTGCGTTTAATATTAAGCTGTCTGCTAAAACTGGCGCTAAATTGGGCGTACGTTACGAAAACACAAAGTCTAACTTAAGTTCTTCCACAGTAAAAAATATTGTTGACCGTCACTATGAGAATTTCTTCCCGAGCGTTTTTCTTTCTCATGCCATCAACGATAACAACTCTGTCAATTTTTCGTATACCCGGCGCATTACACGGCCCACATTTAACGACATGGCGCCTTTTGTTTATTTTGTGGATCCCAATACGTTTTTCTCCGGCAATCCAGCCCTTCAGCCTTCCATTTCCGATGCCTTAAAAGGAGACTATATCTATAAGCGTTTTATCTTTTCGCTTTCTTATACACATGAACAAAATCCTATTACAAATTTTGCCCCCCGTGTAGATCCGGTAACTAATAAACAAACCCTGGTGGCCGAAAATCAAAGAGCCAGGAATCTGGCAGCACTTAATGTTTCTCTGCCGTTAAGAATCGCATCATGGTGGAACATGCAAAACAATATTTCGGGGATTTGGCAGGAATTAAATGCCATTTATAAAGGCGATCCATTGCGTATTGTGCAGCAGAATTTCAGCATAAATTCCACCCAGTCGTTTACTTTGCCAAAAGAGTTTTCAATTGAGTTAAGAGGGTATTATCAATCGGGTGGCCTCTTTGGAATTTTTAGAATGAATTCTTTTGCCTCTGCCGATTTTGGCTTGCAAAAAAAGCTGTCCGATCAAAAAAGTTCATTGCGATTTGCCATCAGTGATTTTATAGGAGTGCCTCACTTCAAACCCTCGGTAAACCTGCCTGAGCAGAACCTGGTTGTAAAAGGCAATCTGCAATTTAGCAACACATTCTTCCGCCTTACTTACACCCGCAATTTTGGTAATGATAAAGTAAAAGAGACCAGGGCCCGGGCAACCGGATCAGAAGAAGAACGTCGTCGGGTGAACAGTAATTAATGTGAGACGTGAAGCTTCTATCAGGAGATAGGCTAAATACTTCCGCTCATCTATCAACTATAAATGGATCAATAAAAAACAGTTGCCTGTTAAAGCGGTACTTTTTTAGCCGATGACTCCCTGATGATTAAAGAAGTTTTTAAAATCCTCGTTTCAAACTCGGTTATCGGACGCTTGCTTTCTATCAGTTGAACCAATAGTTCTGTGGCGGTTTGTCCTATATCAAAAGCAGGCTGGCGAACAACCGTTAAGGCTGGCGAAAATAAATCGCCGACCTGTGTATTGGTAAAGCCGGTAAACCCAACTTCTTTTTTTTGCTTCATGCGTTTTAAAATGCCGAAAGTAACAATGGTTAGCCGGTCACCGGCAGTGAAAATGGCATCGGGTTTTACTTTGGCTTTAAACAATTCTGTAAGGGCATCTTCTATTTCAGCCTCAATCATACCCCCATGGCTACAGTACTTTACCAAAGTTTCATTGAAAGGGATTTTATGTTTTTCCAACGCCGCTTTGTAACCGTCCAATCTCTCCCTGGTAATAGATAAATGCGGAGAGGAGGTGATGTGTGCTATTTTCTTATAGTCCTGGTAAATCAGGTGTTCAGTAGCGTGAAAAGCGCCAAGGTAATTATCAGCAACTACCTTATACGTATCAATTTCATCGGTTACCCTATCAAAAAAAACAATTGGTAATCCTTTTTCGTGCAGGTCCTTTAAATAAGAAATATCAGTAGCTTCTGCAGATATGGAAACCAGTAAGCCATCCACACCCCGGGCTGCCATGTGTTCAACATTCACCTTCTCCCGTTCAGCCGACTCGTGGCTTTGGGTTATGATAACGTGGTAGCCGCGGTTGTAGGCAATAGATTCAATGCCGTTAATAGCCTGCGAAAAAAAATTGTTGGCAATTTCACTTACTACTACGCCGATAGCTCTTGTTCTTCGTTCTTTTAAACTAAGTGCAATGGGGTTGGGACGATAGTTGATTTTCTCCGCGTACTCCAGCACGGCTTTTTTTGTGTCGGTGCTTATTTCATAGCTGCCACGCAAGGCTCTTGAAACAGTGGAAGTGGAAAAGTTTAAGGCTTTCGCAATGTCTTTTATAGTAGGACTTTCAAATTTCATTTATTTTGATGCGCTAGTATTTGTGGTGATAACGGAGTTTAAAAATAGCAAGTTTTAATCGCACTGCTGCAACTGCAAACGTTATCGGTAACGATTGCGTAAATAAATGCTTTAGATGCGTAGGCTAAGAGTAAATATGTGGTTAGACTTGTTATGGCAAATAAGGAAGCCAATAAATTCTGGCGTATTTGCGTTATAGTCTGCATTTTCAAAAATTTAAGCTTGTATATGAAAGGTAAACTCTGCTTGTCTTTGCTTCTATGCCTATGTGTATCGTTTGCGTGGGCACAAACCCGAACCGTTACGGGCCGGGTTATTTCTGATAGTACACGGGAAGGACTTGGTGGTGTGAGCATCACAATTCAAGGTACCGGCACAAGTACAGCCACTAATGCCGAGGGCCGCTATACTATAACAGTGCCGCAGACTGGAAGAACAGTTTTGGTATTTACCTCTATTGGATATTTACCAGTTGAAACTACTGTAGGTAATAACTCAACCGTTGATGTAACGTTAGCAACATCAGCCGGTACAGCTCTTTCTGATGTAGTGGTAGTGGGTTATCAAACTATTCGCCGCAGAGACCTGACTGGTGCGGTATCATCGGTAAATGCAAGGCAAATTAAAGATGTGCCTTTATCATCGGCGGCAGAAGTGCTTCAGGGTAGACTAGCCGGGGTTCAGGTAATATCGGCAGAGGGGGCGCCAGGTGCAGATATTATTGTTCGTGTACGTGGTGGCGGTTCTATTACCCAGGATAATTCACCGCTATATATTGTAGATGGAGTTCAGGTTGATAATGCTTTATCTATAATCGCCCCGCAGGACATTGCTTCGGTGGATGTTTTAAAGGACGCTTCTACAACAGCTATTTATGGTGCCAGGGGTGCTAATGGTGTTGTTAACATTACTACAAAAAGCGGCCGCTCAGGTAAAACGCAAGTAAGTTATACCGGCTCAGCCGGCTGGAGAGAAGTTACTAAAACGATGCCTGTACTTAGCCCGTATGACTTTGTGCTTTGGCAGTATGAAAGAAGCCGGGGCAGTTCGACCGATAGTTCCAGTTTTGCCAGCACCTACGGCACTACATGGGATACATTACAGAATTATAAAAATGTTCCCGCTGTTAACTGGCAGGAAGAAGTATTCGGCCGCAAAGCAAGCTTTCAAAATCATAACGTTTCACTTAATGGTGGCAATGCCGCTACCAGCTTTAATGTAAGCCTTACGGCTAACAAGGAAGAGGGTGTTCAGATTGAATCTGGTTTCGAACGCAAGCTTGCCAACTTCAAGCTCGATCACCGAATTTCAGATAAAGTTAGAGCTGGAATAAACGTACGCTACCTCGACCAGGACGTTCGAGGTGCAGGCACTACTAATAGCGGGACCCGCACTACCAACCGCCTGCGTCATACCATTAACTATCGTCCTTTCGAGTTGGCAAGACCAGGGTTTGGCATTGATGATTTTGATGAGGCATTATACCTTGCTTCTGCCGGCGCAACTAATCCTATTTTATTAACACAGGCAGAGTATCGTCACCAAAAAACAAGAGCCACTTACTTAACGGGAAATATAACAATTACCCCTTTCCGTAACGTTACCTTCCGTTCTACCATCGGTTACGACTTGACTAACATCCGACAATCACTATTCTATAGTAAAATAACTGGTACAGCACGGCAATTTGCTTCACTACCGGTAGCCTCAATTGGTGACCAGTCCCTGAGTAACTTAAACAATTCCAATACGCTTCAGTATTCACTTAGTAAATACAAAGGCCACCACGATATTTCGGTTTTAGTGGGACAAGAGATTGTAGAGAAAAAAGGCACAAGCAATTTTTTAGAGACCCGTTATTTTCCTGCCGATATATCTTCTGAAAAGGCTTTTGCAAATATGGGTCTCGGTTCTGCACCGGCTGGCTCTGCCCAGCCACTGCCAACGTCAGGTATAGCAGGGCCTTATCGTTTGTCGTCTTTCTTCGGCCGTGCTAACTATGCGTATGATGATAAGTACCTTGCTACTTTCAATCTTCGTTCTGACCGCTCTTCTAAATTTAACCCTGAGAACGGCTCACTTGTGTTTCCGTCGGCCTCTGTAGCCTGGCGTTTTTCAAGAGAAAACTTCATGAGTGGTGCAACGTGGATAAATGATGCTAAGCTGCGGTTTGGTTACGGGGCCGTAGGTAACGACCGTATCAACGACTTCCTATACCTTCAGTTGTATAATGTTTCTGGTCAGTATGCATTTAATCATAGTATTTCTCCAGGCTTCGCTACAACGGCCCTAGCCAATCCCACTTTACGTTGGGAGAAAAATATAACCCGCAACCTTGGTCTTGATCTGTCGTTGTTTAAAAACCGTTTGCAAATAACTATTGATGCCTATAAAAATACAGCCGATGATCTTTTGTTATCCGCGCAAATTCCGGCAACTACAGGTTATACAAATCAATTACAGAACATTGGTGCCACATCTAACCGTGGGCTTGAATTTCAGTTAACTGCAACCGTGTTCCAAAAGAAAGACTTTAACTGGAATTCTTCCTTCAACATAGCTTTCAATAAAAACAGGGTAGAAAGTTTAGGTGGCCCAACTCAAATTACCCGTAATTCAGGCTGGCAAGGAAGTGATGGTGTAGATGATTACCTGGTGAAAGTTGGCGAGCCAATAGGGCTTATGTATGGCTTTGTAACTGATGGCTTTTATTCAATAGATGATTTTAATTACAATGCTACTACAGCAGTATATACTCTTAAACCAGGCATAGCTGTAAATGGTGTTTATGGTGCGCCGCAGCCGGGCACACTTAAATGGAAAGACTTGGACGGTGATGGGGTGATTACAGCCGATAAGGATCGCCAGGTAATTGGAAACGCTAATCCTAAATTCACCGGTGGCTGGAACAACTCGTTCACCTATAAGAATTTTGATGCCAGTGTTTTTGTAAATTTTGTGGTTGGCAACGACATCTATAATGCTAATAAATTAGAGTGGACAGATGGAGCTTTTCCAAATTTAAACACACTTGATATTGTAAAAGATCGTTTTACTTACATTAATCCTTCGAATGGGCAGAGGGTAACGGATCCAAAGGAACTCGCATCTTTAAACGCCAATGCTAAAATATGGGCGCCCGTACGGGTACAACGCTGGTGGTTGCATTCATGGGCTGTTGAAGATGGAAGTTATCTCCGGTTTAATAACTTAACCTTGGGTTATACATTACCAAAATCCTTGACAGACAGGGCGAAAATTTCAAATTTGAGAATATATGGAACGGTTAACAACCTGGGAACCATTACCAACTATTCCGGATTTGACCCGGACGTAACAGCCCGCCGTTCTGACCCTTTAACTCCTGGTGTTGACTTCGCCGCTTATCCTCGTTCCAGAACATGGGTATTTGGTGTAAATCTTACTTTCTAACGAAATAAACTTAACGTTATCATGAAACATAAATTTTCTTCTTTACTGGTTGTTGCTTTTATCGGCCTGACAACCTTTGCCCTTCAAAGCTGTAAAAAGTGGACCGAAGTTGAACCGGCCTCCCAGTATAATATTTCACAAGCGTTTGCCGATGTGTCAAATGCTTTTTCGGCTGTAATAGGTGTGTATGATGAATTACAGGGCGACAACAGTTATGGTATCCGTATAAGCATGTATTATCCATATGATACTGATGAAGCTATTGCGAGTGGTGGTATAGATAATGGGCGCCGGGGTGTGGGGCGCTATCAATTGCTTCTTACCAACGCAGAAATTTCAAACCCTTTCCGTTCTTTATATCGGGGCATAGAAAAAGCCAATTTGTGTATTGAGCAAATTCCTTTAATGGCCCAATACAATGGTGGAAGCGAGGCCGAAAAGAAAGAGCTGCGCCGCTTACATGCAGAAGCGTTGACTTTGAGAGCTCAGTTTTACCAGGAACTTATTCGCCACTGGGGCGATGTGCCTGCGCCAATGGTGCCTGCATACAAACAGGCTAATTTGTTTATTGGCCGTTCCAACAGGGATTCAACCTATGATAAGCTTCTTGAAGACCTGGCATTGGCAAAGACAATGCTTCCCTGGAGAACTGAAGTAGCCCGTAATGAGCGAATCACCAAAGGCGCTGCTATGGCACTTCGGGCACGGATTGCTTTTTATCGCGGGGGCTACTCTCTTCGCAATGAGACAAAGCAGATGGAACGCCGTGCTGATTATCTTAAATACTATACCATTGCCCGCGATGAGTGCGCTGAAATAATGGCAAAGAGAAGTGAGCACACTCTAAACCCGAATTTTGAAACCCTCTGGCGCAACGTAACCTCTTTTACGTACGATCCACAGGGCGAAATTTTATTTGAAATTGGTGCTGGTGGCGGTAATGGCAATAGCGACAGCCGGATGGGTAACTACGATGGTCCAAACCTAAACAATGCTTCCCGTTATGGAGCCGGTGGAGGTGGGATACAGATTTTGCCTAATTATTTTTACGCATTTGATTCTGCTGATACCCGGAGAGACGTTACCATCACACATTACTCCGTAAATACAGCTTCCAACATCAAAAACCAGAGAAGGCTTGGTGAATTAAATACGGGTAAATATCGCCGGGATTGGAGAGTACCCCTGCTTCCCGGAACTGTGTTGAACGTGGGGTATAATTGGGCGATTATCCGTTTCGCAGATGTGCTGCTGATGTATGCCGAGGCAGTAAATGAGATCAACGGCAGCCCTACACCTGCAGCTATTACTGCTTTTGAAGAAGTACGCAAAAGAGCGTACCGCGGCGCAACAGCTTTAATTGGTACTACCCCAACCGACAAAGCTGGCTTTTTTAATGCAATTGTAAACGAACGTTACCTGGAGTTCGGGCATGAAGGCATTCGCAAATATGACCTGTTGCGGTGGAATTTGCTGGCAACTAAAATAACTGAAGCCAGAACGAAAATTCAGCAAATCAGGGATCGGGTAGCACCTTATACTTATGTTCCTCAATACATTTATTATAAAAATACAGGTGAAGAAATTACCTATTATACAGCTACCGATAGCGTGAACGGAAAACCTTTCTGGCGTCCAACACAAGTGCCTCCAGCTGCAACAATAGGAACCGCACCTGCATCCGGAGCCCCGGCCACCAGGTGGGTACGAATTGACTGGGCACAACATCTAACAGCCAATGTGCTTGATGTTGATGGCACCGGCAACAAACCTTTATGGCAGGCAATTGCTTATTATTTTGTTCCGGGTAAAAGTGAATTGTTCCCTTTTGACCAGGCAACCTTAGACTCTTACCAGGGAAGGCTTTCGCAAAATCCAGGATACTGATAAAACCCTGCATAAATTATAGAGGCTGCTGCAACGCAGCCTTTTATTTTAAATAATATATTTAAATGAACAAACTTTCAGCATTGCTTTTCTTATTGGTTGCCTTAAGTATGCCCGGCTGCGCACAGCAAAAAATAGTAACAACTGACATAAGTGAAAGACAGGTTGCCTTCCCCGGCGCTGAAGGTTATGGAAAATATACAACGGGTGGCAGGGGAGGAAAGGTGATGACCGTTTCAAATTTAAATGATGATGGCTCGGGAAGCCTTAGAGATGCAGTTGAAAAAAGCTATCCAAGAATTATCGTGTTTGCTGTCTCCGGAACTATTCATTTGCAAACAAAATTGAACATAAAATCAAACGTCACTATCGCCGGACAAACAGCACCGGGAGATGGAATTTGTCTTGCGGATCAACCGGTATCATTAGGCGGAGATAACATCATTGTACGTTACCTGCGTTTTCGGATGGGCGATAAATTTCAAAGAGGTGGAATGGTAGATGGTAACGGTGGTGATGATGCCTTTGGCGGTGTAAGAAGAAAGAATATAATCATTGATCATTGCAGCATGAGCTGGAGCACTGATGAAGTATTTTCAATTTATGCCGGTGATAGCACAACGGTGCAATGGAACTTTATTTCGGAGCCGCTTAATTATTCCTATCATTTTGAAACAGGCGATAAAGACTACGAACATCATGGCTTTGGCGGCATTTGGGGGGGACGGCATTTAACGGCACATCATAATTTATTTGCACATTGTAATAATCGTAATCCAAGGTTTGACGGCATCAGAAATGCGCCTGAAGAAAATGTTGACTATCGTAACAACGTAATTTATGATTGGGGCGCCAATAATATTTATGCAG
>JAQBNG010000100.1 GCA_028288675.1 Flavisolibacter sp.
TGGTATTCAGAAAAACTACCCGCAATTTTTCTACCTCCATGGCTAAAGCCGGAACTATTACCATTGCTGAAGTAGAACATTTAGTAAAACCCGGAGAACTGGATCCCGACCATATTCAAGTGGCAAGTGTATATGTGCACCGTATTTTTCAGGGTAGTGGTTATGAAAAAAGAATAGAGCGCAGAACAGTGCAGTTAGCTAATACCAAATGATGCTAGAGGAATCTAACAGATGTACTTTAACTCCAAACAATTAATTATTTACGCAGTATTCGTCCGGTACTTTACTTTTCTTGGAAACAACAACTCTGTAGTAAAAATCAGCAACATACTGATAGCGGTTGTAGCTGCAATCTTAATCAAAAACTGAAGAAAACTACCAAACTGCAACCATTGAAGCAGGGTTAAATAAGTATGGTGAAATAAGGTAAGCACAAAGGCGTATACAGTATAAGGCGCCCATCCAAGCGCCCTTGGCGAAGGCTCACGATAGTTGAACTCCTCATTATCTTTTGGAATTAATAAGCTAATAACAAAAGGCCTGGCATAAGCAACTAGCAGGCAGGCAGCTGTGTGCAGTCCGGGCGTCCATGTAAAATAATCTAATAATAAACCAGTGAGAAACCCAATAACAAGGAGGCCAAAGCTGGAAATAGAAAAAGGCAGCCAAAGGATAAAAAGAAAATAGAGATATGGCACTATAAACTGGTGCAAAAAAGGAATTTTATTAAGCACAAAAACCTGCACTGTTAAGAACAAAATCAATCGTAATATATTTTTTACAAGATCGCTCAACGTTGTTTATTTTTTTGCTTTTCCATTTTTTTCTCCGTGTCTTTAGACAGCTGCAACTGTTCTTCCCGCTGTAAATTTTCTACCACAAATACCTGCTGGATACCAGTGAAGTTGGTGGCTGTTTTCACTTTTAATAAATAAAACCCGGTTGCCGGATCGTTTGTGATTTGGGCCACTGTTCCAATTAAATAATTCGGTGGAAAATTATAGGAGTAACGGCTGGTTACTACTGAGTCACCCACCTTTACTTCTACGCTTCGCGAAATGCCTTTTAGTAAAACAGTCCTCGGATCTTTTCCATCCCACTCTACCTTACCCAGGTTCCCGGTTTTTTGATGTGCAGCACTTACAGAACTCTGCACATGCAACAAACTCATTACCTCGCTAAAGTTGGGGCTAACATTTACAACCACTCCTACCACAGCGCCATCAGAACTTAGTACAGCCATATCATCCTTGATGCCATAGTTGCTACCGCGATTTATTTGCAGGTAATTCTGTTCGGCATTTACTGTGTTATACACCACTTTCGCATCCCGCCATACATAGCGGCGTACTGTGATGATCGTGTCTAATTTAAGGGAGTCGGTAACAATTTTTTGTGCTGTATCGGGGTAAGAAAAATTTGCTTTGAGTAAATTGAGTAACGAATCATTCATGCGGTGTACCCGTTTGTTTTCTTCGCTTTGATGAAAGTAATCATCCAGTTTATCTACCTGTGTATTTACTTTTCCGGTAAACTCCGAAGCCACTCCTAAAAACGCAGCCCGGTGAAACTGATTATAGCTAAACAACATCCACAGCGCAAATATTTGCAGAATTACAAAGCTTATAAAAGTAAAGTAGCGGCGAAGAAAAAGAAAAATGTTACGCAAGGGAAGACAGTTTGAAGTCGGAAGTCGGAAGTCAGAAATCTGACCTCTGACTTCCGATTCCTGATTTTATCTCATCACAAAAGGATAGCGGTCATAGTTTTTAAGTGCCAGCCCGGTACCGCGTACTACACTTTTCAGTGGGTCATCAGCTACGTGTACCGGCAGTTTAATTTTTGCACTCAGGCGTTTATCCAGACCCTTTAATAGGGCACCACCACCGGTCAGGTATAAGCCCCGACGATAAATGTCGGCAGCAAGCTCAGGTGGTGTTTGCTCTAAAGCTTTTAGAATCGCTTCTTCTATTTTAAAAATGCTTTTATCAAGCGCCTCGGCAATTTCCTGGTAGCTCACCATAATTTGTTTTGGAATACCAGTTACCAGGTCACGACCATTTACAGGAATATCATCGGGCGGGTTGTCAAGGTCCTTCATAGCCGCGCCAATCTGTATTTTAATTTGCTCAGAAGTTCTTTCTCCAATCAGCAAGCTATGGTAGCGGCGCAAAGCTTCCATAATATCTGCAGTAAACTCATCTCCGGCAATACGGATAGATTGGTCGCACACAATACCGGCCAGCGCAATTACGGTAATACCAGTAGTGCCACCGCCAATATCAATGATCATATTTCCCACAGGTTCTTCTACATCTATACCAATACCTAAAGCTGCCGCCATAGGTTCGTGTATCAAATAAACTTCTTTTGCGCCTGCCTGTTCTGCACTATCCCGCACAGCACGTTTTTCTACTTCGGTAATTGAAGATGGAATACAAATCATCATCCGCCAGCTTGGGGGAAAAAGCGGTTTTTTGGGATAAACCAGCTTAATCATTTCGCGGAGCATTAGCTCGGCGGCATTAAAGTCTGCAATTACACCATCTTTCAGGGGGCGGATGGTTTTGATGCTTTCATGGGTTTTTTCGTGCATCATCAATGCTCTTTTTCCCACTGCTAAAACCTCTTTAGGATTGTTTCTGTTAAGGGCCACAATGGAAGGTTCATTTACCACTACCTCATCATTATGAATTATAAGCGTATTGGCTGTACCCAGGTCAATGGCTATTTCCTGCGTAAACCAGTTAAAAAGTCCCATACTGCTTTGTAAGATTTAAGTTTTTCGGACAAGTGCTGCAAAGGTGCTGTAAAATAGTTGATTATCAAACATAAAAACCCTTGTATTTACAGGGGTTTCCCGCAGTGTATCAATATGTTTGAATACGACAGTTGTTTAATAACGAACTTTTTTATGGAACGTTGCGACTCTTTACAATCATATTTGTTTTTGTAGCTGACAACCGTGTTTTATGCCATCGCATATTGAGTTTATGCTGAGTGTGACAGACTAATCACCCTTTGTGTTTTTATGATTGTCCATCAACAACACTGGAACTTCCCCATGTAAAGAGGAGAGATATTCAGGTGAGGTATTTTAATCTATCCTTATGAAAGCCAAAGCGCAGCACTTTCCCTAAACCACTTATGTTTGCCTCTCATGCGGACGACTTCTTTTTTTGCGACCTTATTTTCAATTGGTATCATAGCTTTCTGGAGTTCAATTCCAATGGGCTGCGCTAACATTATTCCGCCGGGCGGAGGGCCAAGAGACACTATGGCACCAGTTTTACTATCGGTTACACCTAAAGACTCTACGCTGAATTTTAGGGGCAATCGCATCACTTTCACCTTTGATGAATTTATTGACGATCCGCAGGATATTCAAAATAACTTACTATTTACACCCACTTTTGAAATAAATCCTGAGTTAGCCATCAGGGCTAAAACCATGACGCTTCGTTTGCGTGATAGCCTTTTGCCAAATACAACCTATACTTTCAATTTTGGAAACGCCATCCGGGATATCAACGAAAACAATGTGCTGCGCAATTTTGTTTATACGTTTTCGACCGGTGCGGCTCTTGATTCGCTTACACTTTCAGGCAAAGTGCTGTTAGCCCAAACCGGGAAAACCGATTCTACGCTCATTGTTATACTTCATCGCAATTTAACCGATTCGGCAGTGATAAAAGAGCGGCCGGTGTATGTTTCAAAGGTAGATCCGGGAGGCAATTTCCGGTTTCAGAATCTGCCGAAGGGCACCTTTGCTGTTTTTGCTCTGGGAGATGCAGGAATAATGCGGCGCTATCAGAATAAATCGCAGTTGTTTGCCTTTAGCGATAGTACGGTGACCTCTGGTGAAACAAAAGACATAACCTTGTTTGCTTACCGTGAGGAGGTAACTCCAAATGCAGCGACAAGCGGGCCTGCAGCTTCGTTACCAAGGGGTACAGCAGCCAATGACAGGCGGTTGCGGTTTACACCTCCCGCCGGTACCTTAGACTTGCAAACTGACTATATACTGGCCTTCCAGAGCCCTTTAAAAAATTTTGATTCAGCACAGGTTATACTGAGTACTGATAGCAGCTTTACCCCTGCTAATTACAGGGTTGCACTAGATTCTTCAGGAACAGCACTACGGTTTAGTTCTCAATGGAAGGAAGGCACCCGGTACAACCTCATTTTAAACAAAGACTTTGCGGAAGACAGTGCAGGCAGAAAACTTTTAAAGACAGATACGCTGAACTTCACTACGAAAAAACGAAGCGATTACGGACAGGTTAAAATAAGGCTCCGCAATATAGACCTCACCAAAAATCCTGTGCTGCAGTTTGTACAAGCCGATGTAGTAACTTTTTCCGGCTCTATTAAAAGTGGCACATTTAGCGCCAGCCTGTTTAATCCCGGTGAGTACGAGTTGCGTATTTTCTATGATGCCAATAACAATGGAAAATGGGATGCCGGCCAGTTTTTTGGAAAAAAAAGGCAGCCTGAATTAGTAAAGCCTATTGAGCGGCGAATCACCATAAAAGCCGGATTTGAAAATGATGTAGACCTCTCTTTGTAAACCCTTTTTAACAGCTTTACAAGCTCATTTTCAGGGGGTAAATCAGTACATTTGTACACTATGCAATTCTCTTCTTCCCTGTTAGAAAATGCGGTTAATGAGTTCTCCAAACTGCCGGGCATTGGTAAAAAAACAGCCCTTCGTTTAGTGCTTCATTTATTGAAGCAGGAAAGCGAAGATGTAGAGCATTTTAGCGAGGTAGTAAGCCGGATGCGCAGCGAAATAAAGTTTTGCCAACGCTGTCATAACGTAGCTGATGCCGACATCTGTTCTATCTGCGCTAACAGTATGCGCAAGCAGGAAATGATTTGTGTAGTAGAAAATATAAGGGATGTTATTGCGCTGGAAAGTACACAACAGTTCAGCGGAACCTATCATGTTTTAGGCGGCGTAATTTCTCCGCTTGATGGCATAGGTCCTAACCAGCTAAACATTGATACATTAATTTACCGCGTACAAAAAGAAGGAACCGCCGAAGTGATCTTTGCCCTTAGCCCAACTATACAGGGGGATACAACAATTTATTATATTCAGAAGAAATTACCTGCTGCAACTAAAGTAACTACCATTTCCCGCGGTATTGCCTTTGGCGGCGAGTTGGAATATGCTGATGAAATGACGCTGGCACGAAGCCTTCAAAACAGGTTGCCGGTAGATAGTTATGTGAGCAGCCGGTAATTGCAGAGTTGCCCTTTTCTTTTGTTACATTGTAGTCAGTAAAATTTTTTTATGACCGGCTACAACCAAAACTTCTTCTCCGGCTTTAAACTTCCGTTGCCAAAGCTTACTACTGCGCAAAAAAAGCTTCGGGCTTCTTTTAAAAGCAATGCAAAAAAGTTTGAACTCCAGTACACGCATTTCAGCATCGTACAAAACAAAGCCCGCAAGTTTGCTTTTTATGCCGCCACCAATATTGACGGCAATACCTTGAATGCTTTGGTAAAAGACCGAAGCGATTTTATAGCGGAGCCACAGCTTGCCGCAACCGATCAAACCGGTAATGAACTCTACGATTTTGATGAAAGCAATGCTATAAATGATTTTGATAAAGGACACATTGCAAAGTTCCAGGATCCCCAATGGGGTACGGAAGCCATTATTCGACAGGCGGCTGACGATACCATGCGCTTCCCTAACTGTGTGCCGCAACACCAGACACTAAACCGCGGCGCCTGGAAAAGTTTGGAAGATTATATCATAAAAAAAGTTGCCCGTAAAACGGGTGAAAACGGACGCAAAATATCTGTGTTTGCAGGACCATTGCTGTTGCAAAACGACCCGTTTTATATTGATAAGATCAATGGCGAACTGGTGCAGATACCCTGTCATTTTTGGAAGGTGATCGTATATCCTAATAAACAAAACCAGATGTCTGCTGCCGGTTTTTTAATGAGCCAGAAGAATATTTTATTTAAGCATGGATTTGTAGTAGAGAAAAAGGAAAATGTCCGGGAAGCAAAAAGGCTCGGGCTAAAAGTAGAAAAAGAATTTTTTACAGATTTTACTTCGGGCGAACCTTACCAGGTACGCATAGATTTCCTGGAACAAACAACCGGCTTCTCTTTTGGGGTAAAAAGTCTTTTTCAACCTTATACCAAAATAGAAGCAACCGAATTAATTTTTAAGCGGGTAGAAGTGCCCCTGAAAAGCTTTGCAGCACTTGCTTTTAAAGACAAGCCGCTGAATTTTGAGTTTGAAGGGATAACCTTGTAAGAAGTTGTCGCCTGCCCTATACTCCAAACTGCTTTGTTTCAATCCATTCGGCTTTGGTCATACTCCACCAGTCATCAGCTATAGCATTCAATACATAATCGTAGGGTAGCCAGCCATAGCCTTTATCGCCCCAGGTTGTGCCCCATGAATTGCGGATAAGTATGGCCCCTTTACTGACGATCTTTTTATTATTACAGTTTACAATTTCATGCTTGTCATCAAAGCCTATAGCCATCACGGCATGGCCGCCTTCCACATCCTCGTTACGGTCAGGAAAAGGTATGTTGCCGTCATCGGCAGTTTGCAAAGAGGAATAGCAGGTAAAACCAAAAATAAGCGGAAGCCCTGTACGCAGGTGTTGTTTGATCTTGTCCAGCAAGTGCTGCCGGGTCACACCTTGTACATCTAAACGGTAATATAAAAGCGCCTGAAAATTTTGCGCATACGAGTAAAGAAAGGCCGTAGGCTCCTCGTTGAATTTAGTTTCTACATATGGCCAGTATTTTTCGGGCACTACACCAAACATTGCCATAGCGCCCATAGTTGTCCGCAGGTAAGCGCCATCATCGCCTTCCCATTTTAATAAATTGCGGGTTACTTTATATAAGAACAGCCTTGAGCCGTCAATGTATTTTCCAAAAGCCCTGCGTTCAAAATATTCGTACAAGGCCACACCGGCATGTGCGGTGCAGGAGCCTAATTGGCCCTGGTCTTCAATAGGAGAACACCACTGCCGCAGGTCTTCTTTTGTACTTAAACTTGCTGTCCGCTTGCTGCCAGATGGGGCCAGGCCGGTCAGTATCTCACTTATTGATTCTGTAGCGCCTCTTGCTATTTGCTTTTTAGAAAGCTTGTCGGTAGAAGGTGTATTATCTCTGAAATCAGGAAAATCTTTTAGCCATCCTTTTCCTTTAATGGAAGCAATGCTTGACATGTCAGTTGGTTTTAGTTGTTGATAAAAAGCTGTGTATAGCAGGTAAGGGCAGGTAAGTGTAATAAATATAAACTTAGTTATATAAATTAGAAAGAGCAAGGCCGCTGAGCGATATTTTCAAATGGAATCACTCAGTGGCCTTTGAAATTTGCTATACAAATTTTCGATTTTTGCAATTACATTTGCGCCTTAGGCGGATTTGTTTATTGTTCGGCCATAACGGAACTAATAAACGCACGAAACTCTCTCTCACAAGTTTTTCCTGACGTTTATTAGTAAAGGCATTTTTGTAGCCGGCAGAAGAGATTCTATTTAGCTTTTGTTGCGTCGCACTCTTGTACGTTCAGAACAACATTCAACTCCCTGCCTTACATAAAAATTTACTATGGCTAACATTAAAGAGCTTTTAAAAGAGCGCATCTTAATCATTGATGGTGCAATGGGCACCATGATACAACGATATAAACTGGAGGAGGAAGATTATCGTGGCGAAAGGTTTAAAGACTGGCCCAGCGATGTAAAAGGAAACAACGATTTGCTTTGCCTTACACAACCCAATATCATCCGCGAAATTCATGGCAAGTATTTAGATGCCGGTGCCGATATTATTGAGACCAACACATTTAACTCTCAACGTATTTCCTTAGCTGATTACGGTATGGAGAGCCTGGCGTACGAAATAAACGTTGCTGCCGCCAGGATTGCAAAAGAAGCTTGTGCACTCGTTGGTTCAGGCGAACAAAAATTTGTTGCAGGAGCATTAGGGCCACTAAATAAAACGCTTTCTCTTTCTCCGGATGTAAATAATCCTGGCTATCGTGCCCTCACATTTGATGAAGCGGTTGAAGCCTATTACGAACAGATAAAAGGTTTGGTTGATGGTGGTGTTGACCTAATATTAATTGAAACCATCTTTGATACATTGAATGCCAAGGCAGCCATTTTTGCGGTGAAGAAATACTTTCGGGATGTTAAGCAACCCGAACTTCCCATCATGATCAGCGGTACTATAACCGATGCCAGTGGAAGAACACTAAGCGGGCAAACTTTGGAAGCATTTTATACCTCTATTCGCCATGCACGGCCATTAAGCGTAGGCTTGAATTGTGCCTTAGGTGCGCAGGAAATGCGAACGCATATCGAGGAGTTAAGCCAGATTTGTGAGTGTTATACATCGGCTTATCCGAATGCCGGTTTACCAAATGCCATGGGCGAGTATGATGAACAGCCTGAAGAAACCGCCCACTTTATTGAAGACTGGGCTAAGGAAGGCTTTGTAAATATTGTAGGTGGTTGTTGCGGTACCACGCCAGATCATATCAGGCACATTGCTGAAAATGTAAAAAGAATAAAACCCCGGGCTTTACCTGTAGTTGAAACAGTATTGCAGAACACAAAAGAAAGCGAAGAAATTTCTGTAGCCTAAGAGCATTTCAACTTTTAGCCTTAGCGCCTTAGCGGTTCAAAAAAATAAATATGAGCGAAGCGATTACAATCAAACCATACTTAAAACTTTCCGGCCTTGAGCCTCTCACTATTCGTCCCGAATCCAATTTTGTCAACGTAGGTGAACGCACTAACGTAACCGGCTCTAAAAAATTTGCACGACTCATTCGTGATAATAAATACGAAGAAGCACTTTCAGTTGCCCGGCAGCAGGCAGAAAATGGGGCGCAGGTAATAGACATCAATATGGATGATGCACTACTTGACGGTGTAAAAGCAATGACGACTTACCTGAACCTTTTACAGGCCGAACCCGATATTGCGAAGATTCCCATCATGATTGATTCCTCTAAGTTTGAGATCATTGAGGCAGGCTTGAAATGTGTGCAGGGCAAGTGCATTGTCAACTCTATTTCCATGAAGGAAGGCGTAGAGAAATTCATTGAGCAGGCCTTTATTTGCCAGGCTTATGGCGCTGCCGTTGTGGTAATGGCTTTTGATGAACAAGGGCAAGCCGATACATTGGAAAGAAGAGTGACCATCTGCGAGAAAGCCTACAATATTTTAGTGAATGAAGTAGGCTTCGAGCCACAGGATATCATCTTCGATCCCAACATTTTTGCCATTGCAACGGGCATAGAGGAACACAATAATTATGCGGTTGATTTTATCGAAGCGACAAAGATCATCAAGCAAAAGATGCCACTTGCTAAAATCAGCGGTGGTGTAAGTAATGTATCTTTTTCATTTCGTGGTAACGATCATGTTCGCGAAGCCATACATGCTGTATTTCTATATCATGCTATCAAAGCCGGTATGGATATGGGCATTGTAAATGCCGGACAATTAGTGGTGTATGATCAAATAGAACCGCAATTAAAAGAGCTATGCGAAGATGTGGTGTTGAATAGAAGGCCTGATGCTACCGAACGTTTGGTGAGTTTTGCAGAACGTGTAAAAGGCAAAGGAAAAGAAGAAGAAAAAAGAGATGAAACCTGGAGAACCACTTCAGTGGAAGATCGGTTGAAACACGCCTTGGTAAATGGGATTACAGACTACATTGATGCCGATACCGAAGAAGCAAGGCAAAAATATCCAAAGCCATTAGATGTTATAGAAGGCCCGTTAATGGCAGGTATGGATGTAGTGGGAGATTTGTTCGGCAGTGGTAAAATGTTTTTACCACAGGTGGTAAAAAGTGCAAGAGTAATGAAGAAGTCAGTTGCGGTTCTTACGCCTTATATCGAACTGGAAAAGGAAGCAAGGGCTAAGGCGCATCTCGAGGCCGGAACTAAGTCGGAAGAAGTTGCAGGTGCCCCCAGGATATTGATGGCAACTGTAAAAGGTGATGTGCATGACATTGGAAAAAACATTGTTGGTGTGGTGTTAGGTTGTAATGGCTATGATGTAATTGACCTGGGCGTAATGGTCCCTGCAGATAAAATTCTAGAGGCTGCGATAAGGGAAAAGGTTGACGTAATCGGCTTGAGTGGATTAATTACGCCTTCGTTGGATGAGATGGTTCACATTGCCAAGGAAATGAAGCGTCGCAATATGAAGCAACCACTGTTGATCGGTGGTGCTACAACATCCCGTACACATACGGCTGTACGTATTGCTCCTGAGTATGAAAATGGTGTAGTGCATGTATTAGATGCATCAAGAAGTGTAACTGTTGTAAGTAATTTGCTGAATAAAGAAAGTAAGGAAGGTTACTTAAAACAAACCGGAAAAGAATACGCAACACTGAGAGATCAATTTGCTAATAAGCAAAAGCACAAGGTGATTATTCCTTATGAAGAAGCAGTGGTAACCAAAGAATATTTCGACTGGAGAAGTTATAAACCAACTAAGCCGGCAATTGATGATGTAAAGGTTTTCAAAGACTTTGACTTAGGTACGATTGCAAAATTCATTGATTGGGGACCTTTCTTTATTGGATGGGAAATGCCGGGTCATTTTCCGCAAGTACTGACTGATAAAATATTTGGAGTAGAAGCAACCCGCTTATACAATGATGCACAAAAGTTAGTGGAGAAAATTGTAGCTGAAAAATGGTTTAGTGCTGATGGCGTTATTGGTTTTTGGCCCGCTAACAGTAACAATAAAGACACGGTAACGCTGCAAACAAAAGACGGAGAAGTACAATTGGAATCATTGCGTCAGCAAATGAAAAAAGCCATAGGGCAGCCTTCCTATAGCCTGTCCGACTTTATTGCGCCAACTGAAATAGTTAAAGATTTTATGGGGGCATTTGCTGTAACTATTCATGGCGCACGTCAACATATTGACCGCTTTGCTGCTGACAATGATGAGTACAATAAAATTTTAGTGCAGATTTTAGCTGATCGATTTGTTGAAGCATTTGCGGAATGCTTACATCAAAAAGTGCGTAAAGAATATTGGGGTTACGAAAAGAATGAAACCCTTACAAATGAGCAAATGATCAGGGAAGAATATAATGGTATCCGTCCGGCACCAGGTTATCCTGCCTGTCCTGATCATACCGAAAAAATTAAATTGTTTGAGATCTTGAATGTTACCGAAAACATAGGCATTGAATTGACGGAAAGTCTTGCCATGAACCCGCCAGCCTCTGTTTGCGGCTGGTACATTGCACATCCTAAAAGCCATTATTTTGGTTTAGGGAAAATAGGAAGGGATCAGTTGGAAGATTATGCAGAGCGAAAGGGAATGAGTATTGAAGACGCCGAGAGATGGTTGCGGCCGGTGTTGGAGTAATAAGTTGTAAATTGAAATATGAACCTTCTGGATCAATTATCAAAAAAGGCATTCTGGGATGTGGACATGAAAACCATGGATGCCGAGAAACATGCCAACTATATTATTCAGAATGTTTTTGAATACGGCACGTTGGATGATATGCTGAATGTTCATCGCTACTACAATTCAAAGAAAATAAAAGAAGCTTTTGTAAACTATCAATTCTTTCTCCCAGACTCTGCCGCTTTTGCCGCTACAATTTATGATATAGAAAAAGAAGACCTAAAATGCTTTTCACCCAAACGGTTACGCCGGAATGTTACACGCTGATAAAAGATTTAATGCAAATCCCTGC
>JAQBNG010000101.1 GCA_028288675.1 Flavisolibacter sp.
ATAGGCATCTTCGGGACTTTTCCATTGCGGTAAATGGAAAGCAGGAGTTTTTCTCCCGGGAAACAAACTTGTCTTTATTAAACCGGTAATGAATATCGAAGAAGGTCTGCCTGTTAATTCTTGAATAGGTAAGCTAAAGAAACACTCTTTTAACTGTAGGATGTTTTACTAAAACCGTGGGCACACAACCGCATTCAAACTCGAATTCTTCCTATCGCTAAAACCCACATACGAAACTCCTAATTCAAAACCGCCGCGGCCATAACTGGAGCTGCGCAGTTTGGAGATATTCACATCATAGCTAAGCGAGAAAGAAAAAGGATTGTAGTCAACTTTTATAACGGGAATTAAGGCATCATTCAATCTTATAAAAGCGCCGCCATGCAAGGTATAAGCCGGCTTATCCAGATCAGGTCCCAACTTTACGCCGTACATGCCACCAACCACTGTTTCGCTAAACTCGCCTTGTAAAGATTGGTTGCCTTGCAGCGTTACATAACTCCATTCTGTTACGGAAAAACGAATACCTGCAGACAGGTCGGTCTTTGGTATTAACTCAACCGATGGATCTCTGAAAAAAGAATTTTTGGGCTTATTGAAATGATGATAAGCCGCCCCGAGATAGAAATTATTTTCAGGGTTGCTGTTTAGTTGCGCATTGTAACTCATGCCCACAGATGCATCCCAGTAATTGTACTGCGGCTGTAAATTGTTTTCTCCATCACCCAGGCCATCGAACTGTGAGTTGGTGGTCATCTTTGTTCTGTCGAAACGCTTTTGCACCCAGCCACCCATAAAGCCAAGCGATAGATATTTTGTACGTTCGTTGCTCAACGATTTATGATAATTAATAGCAGGAAGAACATGTGTTGATACCCACGAAATAGTGCCGGCCCGGTCTTGCAACAATTGCAAGCCCACCGTTACAAAATCATTCGCCTTGCCCACGGGCATTTTGTATTCACCATTAACCGACATTGTTTTATACGCAGTGGTTACACTGTTCCATTGGTCGCGGTAAACCGCTTGTACACGAATGTCTCCGGCGAAGATGCCGGCAAGCGATGGATTACGTAACAAGGGGGCTTCAAAAAATTGGGAGAAGTGAATGTCTTGTGAGTTGGCAAGTAGCGAGTAGCAAGTTGCAAGTAGCCCTAAAACACTACCTTTTGCTATCACCTTCAATCTTTTTTTTAAAGCTGTTTTCATTGCTTGCTTTTAAATTTTAAATACAAAGCTCTAATTGCTAATTGCTTATTGCTTATTGAATCAACGCCACATTTCCATCAAACTTTACAACCGTACTGTTATCGCACCAGATTTCAAGTTGATAGACATAAACATCAGCTACTGGTTTAGCGCCATTATACGTTCCGTTCCAACCGGCCGATGCATCATTCACTGCAAAATTCATACGATCAAAAACAAGCTGTCCCCAGCGGTTAAAAATGCGCAGCGACTTTACCCTGTTCAAGCCTTTTCCTCTTACATAAAATACATCATTGCTGCCATCGCCATTTGGCGAAAAAGTATTCGGTACAAATACATTGTCGTTATTGCAAAAAACAATTATCTGCACTTCGCCGGTATTGCGGCAGCCATTTCTATCTACAAAGTCAACTTTATATTTTGTATCAAACTTAGGACTGGCAACAGGCTCCGGGCAATCGGCGCAATTTAAGCTTTCGCCATGCGTCCAGTTATAACCAACAACACCGCCAAAATAAGTTGCCGGTATCTGAATTGGTGTACCGGTTCGTGTTGTCATCACCGAAGGCAGTGTAACAGTTGGCAGTGGATTGACCTTTATATTTTTCCGGGCTGTATCAGGACAACCGCTGCTATTAATGGCGATAGTTTGTACCACAAAATTTCCGGCAACGGTATATACCTGTCGTTGCGGTAATCTTACATCGGCAATCTTACCATTAGGAAAGTTCCATGCCCAGCGTACCAGGGAACTATCCGGACGATTAAATTCACCTAAATGATTCATGCCTTCGCCTACACAAATTATCGAGTCGCCTTCGATGCGTACGTCTGGTGATTGAACCACTTTTACAGGCACATTTAACCGGAATGTATCTACGCAACTATTCTGCGTAAGCACATCCAACGATACCGGGTAAATGCCCGGCTGATTATAATAATGCGATGGTGAAGGAAGAGTAGAAGTGGTACCATCGCCAAAGCTCCAGTTGTAAGTGATGATTGGGTTATTGAACGTGGTAGAATCTATAAATTTTATAGTACCGCTGTCGCATAACAGTTTTTTATCCAGGCCAAATTTTGTATTGGCACCTTGTATGCGAATAGTATCCTGGCCGGTAACAGGGATCACACAACCGCTGGCATCGGTTAAAATAAGTTTAGGTACAAAATCGCCAAAGAAATTATATACATGTTGAGAGGATGTGTCATTGCCGCTTGTTATGGTGCCATCGCCAAAGTCCCATACATAACTCATGTGCGCAGGAGCAATCGCATGCAGGTCAACCGTTAAGGGCTTACACCCGCTAAGTGGTAAATAATTAATGCGGGCACTTCTTACATCATGCACGGTAATGCTTTTACTGGCCGTATCCTTACAACCGCCGGCACTGGTAACAATTAATTTAGTTTGATAAATACCGGGCTGGTTATAATACTGTGTTGGATTAGCAATGGTGCTGGTACCGCCGCCCAGATCCCATATATAGTCGGTGTAAAATTGCGATGTATTAGTAAACCTTACCTGGAATGGCGTACAGGAACTCGCCGAATCACTTACCGTGTAATTGGCAATCGGGCTTTTTATAATAATGTATTGAAGTCGTTTCAACGAATCGGTACAACCATTGGCGTCTTTTATTTTCAATTGAACATCATATAGCCCATCGCTGCTATAGGTGGTAACAGGATTTTTTTGTGTTGATATATTTCCATCTCCAAAACTCCATGTACTTGTGTAAGCCGTTGTTGCTGTAGAAGTATTAGTAAAACGAATGATGGCTCCTGGGCAGCTAACGGTATCAACTGAATAAAAATCGGCTTTGATATTTGATGTGTTTACAAGGGCCGGAAGCACAAGGCTGTCGCTGCATCCGCCGGCATCGGTAACTTTTAGTGTAACAGGAAACGAGCCTGCAGTAAGATAGGTATGCTGAACGGATTGTGCACTTGAGGTGGTAATGATAGTGCCATCGCCGAAGTTCCATCGCCAGGAAACAATGTTGCTGACGCCATCGCTTTTTGAGGAATCGGTAAACGTTGCAGTTAAGCCTTTGCATCCTGTATTATTGCTGGCTGCAAACTTTGCCGTCGGCCCCGTTATAGTAATATAATTTGGCTTTACGGTAGAACTAATGCAACCTGCAATATCTGTTACCGTAAGGCTTACCGGGTATACACCGGCATTTCGATAAATGGTTGATGGGGTCATTCCCGAACCGGCTGCACCACCATGACCGAAGTTCCATTGATACCGTACGATGTTGGCAGCGTTCGTTGTATCGGCTATAAAATTGATGACAGAACCTTTACATGCAACGGTAGGAAGTGCTACAAAATCAGGCGTACCGTTAACGATCTTCAGTATTTTAATTTTCTGATGCGAACAGGTATCATTCGTTACGGTTAGCTTAACCGTATAAGTTCCATACGAAGGAAAAACATGCACAGGGCTTTGTTGTGTTGATGTATTGCCATCACCAAACTCCCAGAACCAGGTTGTAGCGCCAAGCGATCTGTCGGTGAAAGTGAAACGTAGTTTATCGGAACAATTATTTTGTTCTATGAATTTCGCAATGGGCGGCTTTACCCGTACCAGGCTGTCTATTTTCAACGAGTCTTTGCACCCGTTATTTTTTACATACAGCATTACACTAAACAAACCTGTATCACTATATTGGTGAAGAGGGCTCTGGGCAGTTGATGTTCCGCCATCACCAAACAGCCATAGGTACTCTGTGCCGCCGCCTGTTGTAAGATTAGTAAAAGAAACATTTTGAAACGCACATACAGGATTAGGCACTGCCGAAAAATTCACAACTGGTCTTGTGCCTACTTTAACTGCTTCGGGCATTGTATAAGTTTCAGTACAGCCACCGGCAGTGGTGATAGTCAGCGTTACTGCATAAGTTCCCTGGGTTGAATAAGTGTAAGAAGGCGTTGCATCAGCAGAAGTAACGCCATTGCCAAAATTCCATAAGTAGGAAACAACAGGTTCGGGAGAAGAAATATTGGCAATGAAATTTATTGTGTACGGTATGCAGCCTTCATCCGGTAAAGAAGCGAATGTGATGACCGGCTTATTTATTTTTATATAGGCAGGCTTTATTAAGCTATCGGAGCAGCCATTAGAATTTCTGACAACCAGGGTTACTGTATAGTTGCCATAAGATGTATAGGTATGCGAGGGTGATTGCTCCGTTGAAGTACCCCCATCACCAAAGGTCCATTGATAAGAGTCGGCGCCTGCTGAATTGCTGGTAAATTTTACTGTAGAAGGAACCTGGCAGAAACTGGTTTTATCAGCAGTGAAAGCTGCCGCAGGCCGGGGTTTTACTACGATCATTTTACCTGCAGAATCGGCGCAACTGCTATAGGCCTGTATAAGCTTTATATTGTACGTGCCGGGCGTTGAGTAGGTTTTTATTGCACTGGTTGCTGTAGAAGTACTGCCATCGCCAAACCTCCAAAGAGTACTGGCAGCATTTGCCGAAGATGTATTAATAACGTTGACAGCCTCATTCACACATACGCTGTCAGGCGCGGTAAAAGAAGTGTTTATGTTTTGCACGTTAATTAAGTTAGGTTTCTTCAACGTATCCCTGCATCCATTGCTGCTAATGGTAACCAGGCTTACTGAATAAAGGCCCGGGGCGTTGTAAGTGGATGAAGGATTTGATTGCGTGGACGTACCCCCATCGCCAAAGCTCCATTGATAAGTCAGTAACCCGGGACCAGTAGAGCTATTGGTGAAATTGACCGTAACAGGAGGATGGCAAACTA
Source organism: Flavisolibacter sp. (assembly GCA_028288675.1). Classification (GTDB taxonomy): domain Bacteria; phylum Bacteroidota; class Bacteroidia; order Chitinophagales; family Chitinophagaceae; genus Flavisolibacter. The sequence goes on from JAQBNG010000101.1 coordinate 4,993, forward strand.
CAGGCAGAGAAAAATCAAAAGCTGCTTTTACACCACCATCAATTTTTATGTAGGCTGGCTTTGTGAACACACTCCAGCATCCCTTATCATTGGTAACTTTTAAAGACACAGTGTAGTTGCCTGTATTCATATAGGTGTTCTGTGGGTTTTGAAGCGTTGCTTGTGCGCCGTCTCCCATATCCCAGAACCATGAAGTATTGTTGGTTCCTGTACTTGCAATGGATAGATCAGTAAACCGTACAGGAAACGGGTAACAACCAATAGAATCGTTAGTGGTAAATAAAACAACCGGCTTGCCGTAAACAGTTACGTATTGCAGTTTTGTTTTTGTATTGGCACCTGCTGCATTGGTTACAGTAAGCGTTACCGTATAAGTACCTGGAATAAAATAAGTAGTGGATGGATTTTTTAATGTTGATGTAGCGCCGTTGCCAAAATCCCAAAACCAAAGCGTTGGATTGCCGGTAGAGCCATCAGAAAAATTTACTACCAAAGGAGAGCAACCCGAAACCGGCGTGGCCGTAAAATCAGCCAACGGCATTTGTGCATAGGCTATGCAGGATAACCATACACATAATAGCGTAAGGACGGTGGGTTTGCGTATCAATTTTCTCAAATTTTATGTTCTGGCCACAACGCGTATCGGTGGATGGATTCGCCGGTGCGTGCTTAGCAAAAACTGTTCCTAAGAATAGATACTGGATCTGAAAAATTTAGCGGAAGATAAGACGGTAATTGCTTTATTTGTCAATACGAAGTACCAGGGGCTCGCCATTCACCGATTGAGTGGCTTCTACAAACGTCCAGCTATTATTGGTAATTAGCCATGTGCCGTTTAATAAAGAAATCGTAGCGTTTGCATTAGTAAAAGAAGAGCTTATCGTTCGGTTGGCTGCATCGGCATTCCAGGAGCCGGTGCTTTCTGTTGTGGTACCATTAATGGCGTCAACCGTATTGTTTTTTTTGAACTGAAATTTATATGCAGTGAAATCCGCCGTACGATCCATGGTGCCTTTTATAAACTTTGTTACCCGCCATTGGCCATCGGTCATGGCGTTTATCACCAGGTCTTCTTTAGCGGCTTCAACAGCTTTTTTACATGATGCAAAAGATAGCGAAAGGATAAGTAGTGTAAAAAAGCTTTTCATTTTATAGCATTCAAGTTGGGTGGCAAGATAGGGCTCCGGGCTAATATCTCAAAATTGCGGGAGGTTGGAGAAAGAATATAGTAGACAGGTGCAAAATCCTTTTAGGTTTTTAAAAGTTTTCAATATTTGTTTGCTCAATGCAGCTCCCTATCGTATTAACGTAATGCTTCCATCAAAACGGATGCTTTCGCTGTTATCGCAAAAAACATCTGCCTGGTAAATATATGTATCGGAAGAAAGTTTTTTGCCCTTATACGTTCCATCCCAGCCAACCGATGGATCATTCACACCAAAGTTGATGCGTTCAAAAACAATCTCACCCCAGCGGTTAAAGATGCGCAATGATTTTACTCTTGCCAATCCTTTTCCCCGTACATAAAAAACATCATTACTGCCATCGCCATTAGGCGAAAAAGTATTGGGTACAAACACGTTTGCGCCTTTACATAAAACAATTACCTGCACCTGCCCGGTATCGTGGCAACCATTACTGTCTGTAGCAGTAACCGTGTAAATAGTATTGAATTTTGGATTCGCTAAGGGCTGCGCACAGTCATCACAACTTAAAGTAGCAGACGGCGCCCAGCTATAATTAATTACATTATTTGTATAAGTGGCCGGCAATAAAATTGGCGTTCCCACTAACGTAGTTTGCGGCGATGGAATAGTGATAACCGGAAGTGGGTTTACCAATAAAGCCCTTGTTGCCGTATCTGCACAACCGGTGCTATTAGTGGCAATTGATTGCACAACAAAATTTCCGGCGGTAGTAAATTGTTGTTGCAATGGTAGTTGAAGGGAAGAGTTGGCGCCGTTAGGAAAAGTCCACGCCCATTGTACAACTGAGGTATCAGGGCGGTTAAACACACCGGCATAATTCACAAAGTCATTTTTACAAATTACCGTGTCTCCATTTATTCGAACTGATGGACTTTCAACCACTTTAATTAAGCGATTGTATGTAAGTGTATCGGTACAACCTTGCTGCGTTTGCAAAGCCAGCGATACAGTATAATTTCCGGGTGATGAAAAAGTATGTGAAGGCGATGTAACCGATGAAATGCCGCCATCGCCAAAGTTCCAATTGTAAGAAATTATAGGATCGTTAGATGTTGTTGAATCGGTAAAGAAAACAGTACCGCTATCGCAAAAGAGTTTTTTGTTCCATCCGTATTTAGCGGTTACGCCAACAATTCTTACTGTATCAATACCGGTTAAAGGAAGTAAACAATTAAGCGAATCTGATAGAATCAGCCTTGGAACGTAATTGCCGAAAACATTATAGGTGTGTGCGATGTTGGCGTTGTTGGTAGTAACGATGGAGCCATCTCCAAAATCCCATGTAAAATCCAATGGAGCAGGACTGTTTACAATGCCATTTAATTGCAAAGGCTTACAACCGGCTAACGGATCGTACGAAAAGGAAGAAGCCGAAGCATCGTAAATAACAATTGTTTTTACGGCCGTATCAGTGCAGCCGCCTCTGCCGGTAACTATTAGTTTAATATTATAGGTGCCGGCGGTATTATATACTTGTGATGGATTGTTTGCAGTGCTCCCACCATTTCCTAACTGCCATGATGATGCTGTATAGAATTGCGACGTATTGGTAAAAAGTACTTCAAAAGGTGTGCAACCACCAATGGAATCCGATGCGTTGAACGAAGCATTCGTCTGACGGATTTTTATGTAAGCAACCTTTGTAACTGAATCAGAGCATCCGTACTGATCTGTCATTTTTAATTTCACGGTATAGTTGCCTGTGCTGGTGTACGTATGCGCCGGGCCATCAAGTGCAGATGTGGTTCCATCACCAAACTCCCAAAAAGAAATAGGGCCGGTAACAATGCTGGCATTGTTGAACTGTACTGTGCTTCCTAAACAAGTCAACGTATCTGGCGAGGAAAATGCCGCCTTGGGAGTGCTGGTATTAATTAATCCCCCATAGGCTAAACTATCCTTACAACCCAGGGCATCGGTTACAATAAGCTGTGGTGTAAAACTTCCTACAGTAGTGTATGTATGCTGAGGCGGGGTAGGGTTGGTAAGGGTTTGCGAAGCCCCATCGCCAAATTTCCACTGGTAAAAAATAATAGGGTTGATGCCATCACCCTGCGATTGATTGGCGAATTGTGCGGTAAAGCCTTTGCAGCCATTATTTATCGGAACTGTGAATAATGCCGTAGGCCCATTGATGCGGATATAATTATTTTGAATGATTGTATCCTGGCAGTTATATACATCGGTTGTAATTAATTGCACAGGATAGGTACCCGATGTGTTATAAACTACTTGCGGATTCTGGCCAGTGGAAGTAACGCCGTTAAAAAAATCCCAGTTGTAAGCGGCTATGTTTGCGAGGTTGGCACTAACAGCAGTAAAATTTACAGTAGCAGTTTTACAGGCAGTTCTTACATCGGCAGTAAATGAAGGCGATTCATCAAACACATTTACCGTAATGGTTTTGGTATGCGAGCAGGCCCCGTTTGTTGTAGTAAGCGATACAGTATAATAACCAAAATTCACATAGGCATGTGACGGGTTTTGAAGGGTTGAAGTAACACCGTCGCCAAAATCCCACAGCCAGCTTGTAGTAATAGCCGTGGCAACAATAGAAGCATCTTTAAAAATGAAATTTTTGCGATTGATACAATCTTTTGTAAAAGTGAAATTTGCAATAGGCGGGGCCACTTTTACAAAAGATGTTTTGGGCAGAGTTACGGAGCAGCCGCTATTGGTAACAATAAGCGTTACCGTAAAATTGCCGGTGTCGCTATAAATATGGGTTGGACTTTGCTGCGTTGATGTACCACCATCGCCGAAGTTCCATTGCCAAATATCAGCTTCAGTGGCGATGCCTGTAAACTGCACCGTACTAAAGGCGCAAGCCGGGTTGGGGGAAGCGGTAAAATCAATCACCGGGACCCTGCCTACGGTTACGGCATTTGGCATTGTATAGACTTCGGTACAACCGGTAGTGGTAGTAATAGTAAGCGAAACAGTATAGCTTCCTTGTGCTATGTAAGTGTGCGATGGAGTTGCGGCGGTAGATGTGGAGGCATCACCAAAATCCCATAAGTAAGAGGTTACATTATCAAGCGTATTAATGTTGGCAGAAAAGTTTGTTGTATAAGGAATGCATCCCCTTTGCGGAAAAGATGGAAAAGAAATGACGGGTCTTTGAATGCGGATGTAGGCAGGCTTTATCATGGTATCGGTACAACCCGATGTGTTAGTTACAATAAGCGTTACATCATAATTGCCAAATGAAGTATAAGTATGCGAAGGGCTTTGCTGTGTGGATGTACCGCCATCGCCAAAATTCCATTGCCAGCTTATTGCGTTTACAGAAGCATCGGTAAAATTTACAGCGAGCGGCGGTTTACACTGGAACGTGTTATTAGCCGAAAAATTAGCTGTTGGCCGCGGGATAATTTTTATCGCTTTTGAAAAAGAATCGGTGCAGTAACTAAAGGTTTGCCGCAGTTGCACGGTGTAAGTTCCCGGCGCGGTAAAGGCTTTTATCGGATTAGCTGCGGAAGAAGTGGTAGCATCTCCAAAATTCCAGAAGCTGCTTACCCCGGCAGGAGATGAAGTGTTTGCGAACGTTACCGGCGTTAATACACAAATGCTATCCGGCGCAGTAAAAGCTGTACTTATGTTTTGAATGGTTACGAAATTTGTTCTTCGTACGGTATCGGTGCAGCCATTGCTGCTGGTAACAGCAAGCGACACATTATAATTACCGGTAGCCGCATAAATATGCGAAGGGTTTTGTACCGTGGAGGTTCCGCCATCGCCAAAATTCCATAGGTAAGTTAATGTACCTGGCCCGGTCGAATTATTGGTAAAGCTTACCGGGAAAGGCGCACGGCAACGGTTAGGCCCGGACGTAGAAAAATCTATTGACAACCCGCCGGTGATTTGTATATAGTTAGGCTTTGAAAAAGAAGCAAAGCAACCCTTGTCGTTGGTTACTTTCAGGCTAACTGTAAAATTCCCCGGTGTAGGAAAAGTAGTTTGCGGATTTTGCACACTTGCTCCTGTGCCATTCCCAAAATCCCATTGCCAGCTACTATTTGTTGTTCCGGCGCTTGGCGTAGAGGCATCGGTAAATTGCACAGAAAATGGGGCGCAGCCGGTGCTGTCGTTTGCTAAAAAGTTTACGGACGGCTTTGCATAAATGGTGATAAAAGCTGTACGGGTTAAGGTATTGGAGCCGCTGCCATTAGTTGCGGTTAGCGTAACCGTGTAGGTGCCGGGATTAAAATAAGTAGTAGATGGATTTTGTAATGTGGAGGTAGAACCATTTCCAAAATTCCACTGCCAGCTGGTGGGGCTGCCGGTTGAAGCATCCTGGAAGTTAATAACAATGGGGGCGCAACCGGAAGTTTGTGCGGCTGTAAAATTTGGAGTAGGGGCCTGTGCAAAACAAGCCACACCTGCCAGTAAGAGTAAGAATAAAAAATAAAATCGTTTCAAAACAGTCCGGTTTACAGTTGTTGACCTTGGGTACAGAGAAAAATTTAATCCCTTTCTGAAAAAACTATTCCGTTTTTACGGGCATGACAAAAATGGGTAGTAGTACTCAAAGTTGCCTGGTTCATCCCTTCTTTTTAAAAAACTGTTACTAATGTTTGATTCTTCCGCTTTGTCAAAAATAGATAGCTTCGTATTTCTGCTCAACATATTTCATAAAATGAATGGGATTTAAGCCTTCGCCTGTCACTTCTTTACATAATTCCTCGCTGGTGAAATAGCGGCCATGCTTGTGAATGTTTGCCCGCAGCCATTCTAACAAAGGCAATGTTTTTCCAGCGGCGATCTGTTCATCTAAACCAATCATTTCTTTGGCAGCTTTAGCATAAAACTGCGCTGCATAAAAGCTTCCTAAACTATAGGTTGGAAAGTACCCAAAACTTCCGTGGCTCCAATGCACATCCTGTAAACAACCCCTTTTATCATCAGGCACATCTACACCTAAATACGTTTTGTACTGTAAATTCCAGAATGCGGGAATATCGTTTGTTGACAAAGAGCCTTCAATTAAACGCTTTTCTAATTCATATCGTATAAATACATGGAAGTGATAGGAGATTTCATCAGCTTCCGTCCTTACTAATGAAGGCTGTACTTTGTTGATCCCTTTATAAAAGCTGTCTAAAGGCACAGAATTAAATTGGGCCGGGAACCGCGCTTGCAACTGTGGATACCAATGTTTCCAGAAGCCTTTGCTTCTGCCCACATTATTTTCCCAAAGGCGAGATTGCGACTCATGAATGCTGTAAGAGCAGGCTTCGCCCAATGGCAAACCATAATGTTCAACAGGCAGGCCCTGCTCGTATAATGCATGGCCGGCTTCATGAATGCAGCTCCAGGTCATATTTCCAAAATCGTTTTCGTCAATCCTTGTTGTGATCCTTACATCCTGTGGAGAAAAGCTTGTGCTGAACGGATGCTCACTTTTATCCTGCCTGCCCCTTTCAAAATCGAAATGAAGTTCTTTTATAAGATGCATGCCCCAGGCCCATTGTTCTTTTTCAGGAAAATGCTGAAAAAGAAAAGCATCATCTACCTGCGCCGATGCTGTAAGCTTTTGAAACAAAACTTTTAATGGTGGTAACAGGTTACTGAAGGTTTTATCCAGCAAAGAAACGGTGGCACCTTTTTCAAATTCATCTAACAAAGCATCATAAGGATGTTCTTTATAGCCAAGAATTCCGGTCTCCTCTTTTTTTAACTGCACCAAGGTCTCTAAATCTTTTTGGTAGATAGAAAAGCTAGCCTGTTTTCTTTCCTCGATCCAGCTATGAAATGTTTTGTTGATTTGCTCTGATAAGGCACGCACAAAAGAAGAGGTGTATTTTTTATTCTTGTTGTAGTCTTCCAGGGTGCGTTCAACAGCTTTTTTTTGTACAGAAGAAAGATCATCTTTTGCAGACAACTCATTCAATAAATGACCTAGATCGTCTTCGCTGAAAAGGCCATGCGCCAGCTCGGAAAGGGTGCTGATTTGTTGCCCGCGAAAATTGGCGCTTCCCTTCGGCAGGTATGTTTCCTGGTCCCATTGCAAAACAGCGCTGGCAGCTCTTATATCTGCAATGCGACTCATTTTATTTTGATAAGTATTATAAAGCTGTTGGGTAGTGTTCATAAGTAAAACTATGAGTAAAATTATTTCTGTTTGAGCTGAATCTTTTTCACCATTCCGCCTCTTGTGTCCTTAATGCTTTGCATCACAATGAAAGCG
>JAQBNG010000109.1 GCA_028288675.1 Flavisolibacter sp.
GAAATAGACTCCCATATACCAAAGTCAACTCCATGATTATCCTTGCGCACCATCCATCGTAAAAACATATTCAATCGCTTACAGGTAGAGTTGCGGCTAGGTGTGGCAATGTGTTTTTTTGTTCGCACCGGGGCGTCTTCCAAAGAGAAAAAGTAATCGTGAAAACCAAGCAGGCTCTTTTCAATGTTTGTGTCGTTTTTGTTCATCCATTTTGTAAAAGCGGTTTCCAAAGAAGTATAACAGCTATAATGGTGTTTCAGGAAAAGAAGAAAATAGAGTAGGTCAGTAGTATTAAAAGTGCGGTGCTTAAAAGCCATTAAGTTTTGAAGTTCTTCATCAGAATGTTGCATGATGAAATCGTGCGGCGCATCATCCATTAAACCCATCAACTCCGTTGTTTTATTTATAATAGTGGTACGGTTGCCCCAGGCAAAAATGGAAGCAAAGAATGCAGCAATTTCAATGTCTTGTTTTTTTGTAAACCGATGCGGAATTGAAATAGGATCAGCCGCAATAAAAGATGGCTGATTGTATTCAGCCACTTTCTTATCCAGGAATTTTTTTAGATCAGAAGCATTCACAGAACGAAGATATGCCCCGCTCTGCCAGCTCCGCTCTTTCAAAGCAAGGAGAGGGCCAGGGTAAGTTTTATCTATGCACCAACCTCCCGCTACCCGAGATAGATGTTTCAAGAACCGGCTGACCTTTATAGTACACAAAACCGCTGCCGGAAATGCCAACCTTTAAATGATTTGTTGCTCTTACTTCAGTGCTGCCACTACCCGAAATAGATACATCCGCACTTTGTGCCACCAGGCCGAAAGCTCTAATGTTTCCGCTTCCGGAAATAGATGATTTAAACAACTGCGCATCACCCGTTTCTATATCAATGTTACCAGAGCCCGATATAGACACATGAAGAGTACCTGTTCCGGTAAAAGCTCCTTTCACATCAACATCTGCAGAGCCGCTTGTATTGATACTTTCTAAAACAGGCATTGTAACAAACACTTCCACGTTATCATTCTTAATACTTACAAGGTTCTTATAACCTATCTCCAAAGTATTATTAATAACTTTTGTTTCCATATAGGAGATAAGGTTTTCGTACCCTTTTACCTGCACCTTAAAGGTGGCGCCATGGGTAATATGAATGTTGGTAGAACCGCTGGTGCTAACCTTGGTAAAATTTGAAGTAGCACGGTCCTCAGTTATGGTAGCGCCGCTGCCGGTAATACGTTCTTTAGTACAGGCAGCCATTGTTAAAAGGCCCACTACCGCGAAAGATAAAATCTTATTCATATAATATTTAGTTGGTTTAAAACAGGTGCAAACTTATAGCGGTGCCCCGTGGATATATCCCAACGATTTATTATATCTGTATGAACTGAATAAATTAAGGCATGAGCGGTATCTGGGGAATGTATTTCATTCCAGCATTTTTTTCATAATGGCGATACCTAACCCGTCACTTACTGCATTTGAATTAAACTTGTTTACAACTATAATAACAGCCTGGCCGGTTCCTTTTACAAAAGCGGCAAAAGTTGAAAATCCGTAAGTGCCTCCATTATGCCAATAAATGATTGGCTGATTTTTTTGTTCAAACGTATGCCAGGCCCTGCCTACTTGCATAGTAGGTGTGACAACTACGGTAGGTTTTAATAATTGCGTAATAACTGTTTTTGTTTGTTCGGTAGCAGGGTTGCTCATATAGCTTAAGTAGGCCAGCATTTCATTGGCCGTACTTTGCAATGCACCGGCAGGAGCTAATGCATTCATTGTCCAATACACTGCTTTTTTCTCACCAAAATACCCCTGGCTTTTACGGTGTTTATTGCCATTACCAGGTGCTTTCATACTAAACGGAACAAAAATTAATTGGCGTAAAAGCGTTGGATAATCTTTCCCTGAAATCCGTTGCGCCAGTACACCAGCCAGCCCCATACCTAAGTTGGAATAATTGCTTTTGCCATCAGGCTTAGGAGTAGCGGTTTTTAAATAACTGAAAAGATCAGCCATCGTATAATGATCATACGGCGTCATATCATCGGCGGTAAGTATCATGTTTGTCGGTAACCGGGTAAGCCCGGAAGTATGATTCAGGAGCGACAAAAAAGTGATTCCCTGTAATGCTTTGTTGCTTTGCATTGAGTCCGGTAGATAAGAAATAATCGAACTGCTATCACTTATACCTTTCTGCTGTAAGATGCTTGTAAGTATGTAAGCTGTAAAAGTTTTAGTGATGCTGCCTGCTTCAAATAAAGTAGCTGAGTCGAAAGGAAGCTTATCATCAGGTATGGCATATCCAAAGTTGAAAAATTGTTTTTCTCCCTTATTTAAAATGCCAACAAAAATGCCCGGCAGCTTTCCAGCTTTATACAAACTATCCCCTTTTTTAGTGATGAAGTCACTAAGCGAAATAGAAGTTGTTGTCTGTGCATTAGCTGCTGCCACCAGCAAGAGGCAACTTAGCGATGTAAAAAGTTTACGCATATTAACTTCTATCCAATTGCTTTAGCTAGATCTTCAATTAAATCCTCCGCATCTTCTACACCAACACTTAAGCGAATCAATGAATCGCTCAAGCCATTTTTTAACCGCTCTTCTCTTGGTATAGAAGCATGGGTCATTGAAGCCGGGTGATTAATAAGTGATTCTACACCACCAAGACTTTCCGCCAATGCAAAAAGTTTGGTAGATGATAAAACCCGCTTTGCCTCATCTATACTATTATCCTTCATTTCAAAACTCATCATGCCACCAAAATCACGCATTTGTTTTTTAGCAATGGCATAACCAGGATGATCTTCGAAGCCGCACCACCATACCTTTCCCACCTTTGGATGACTGCGTAAATATTCGGCAATAGCCCTGCCGTTTTCGCAATGGCGCTGCATACGCAGGTGCAAAGTTTTAATACCGCGGAGCACTAAAAAACAATCCATCGGTCCGGGTACTGCGCCGCAACTTTTTTGAATAAAGTATAGCTGGTCTCTCAACTCCTGGCTATTCATCATCAGTGCGCCCTGTATTACATCACTGTGTCCACCAAGGTATTTGGTGGCCGAGTGCATTACAATATCAGCGCCCAGGTCTAATGGGTTTTGTAAGTAGGGAGAAGCGAAGGTGTTATCTACACAAAGCAAAATATTGCCTTCTTTAGCGATGGCAGCTATTGCTTCTATATCGCAAATGTTCATCAATGGATTGGTAGGCGTTTCTATCCATATCAATTTTGTTGATGCATTAATGTACTGGCGAATTCCATCTGCATCCTGCATATTTATATAGTGAAACTTAATGCCGAATTTTTCGAAAATTTTACTGAACAGCCGGTAGCTGCCACCATACAGGTCATTGCTGCAAATAACTTCATCGCCGGGGCTTAAAAGTTTTATTACAGCGTCTGTTGCCGCTACGCCACTGCTAAAAGCCAAGCCGAATTTTCCATTTTCTATGGCTGCGTAGGCAGCTTCCAAAGCAGTTCTTGTAGGGTTTTGACTGCGGGCATATTCATAGCCTTTATTTTGTCCCGGCGCTTCTTGTACGTAAGTGCTGGTTTGGTAGATGGGTGTCATAATAGCCCCGGTACTTGGGTCGGGTTCGGTGCCGGCGTGTATAAATTTTGTTCCTGTCTTCATGTATATTTTTTATGAGTGGCAAAGATAGAAGGGTTTGGAGTTTGGGGTTTAAGGTTTGGGGTTCTTTAACGCTGTTATCGTTGCGAGGCCAGGGGTCTTGTTTGCTCGTTTCATATTCCTTTGTTCTACTATATATTCTTTATATCTTTAAATCACCTTCCCGGAAAAGCACCTCCACCGCTATCAAAACTTCCGCCCACATTTCTTCACGTTTTAAAAACAAAAAAATGAGAAAAATCTTTCTTCCATTTGCATTACTTGCAGTGCTGAATGCCTGCAAAAACGAACAAAAGGCTGTTGAAACAACAGATGATCCGTTGGTGAAAACCACGGCTGTTACTGTTGATGAAAAGCCAAAACCGGTTGAATTTGCCGATACCAAATACATGGATATGGGCAAGGTCATGATGAAACAATTTGCCGATGGTGAGATTGATGCCTACGGTGAAAATTTTGCTGACAACGCTGTTTATCTTTATTCAAGCGGCGACAGTATAGCTGGGAAAAAGGCGATAGTTGATTATTGGAAAGCCCGAAGAGCCTCAGTCATAAAAAGCGTAGTAATGAGTAATGACATCTGGCTGCCTATAAAAGTAAATCAGCCACAGAAGGGCCCTGACATGAAAGGCACCTGGCTTATGGGCTGGCACCAGGTGAATGTAGAATATAAAAATGGCAAGGCTCTTCAGTTTTGGGCCCATCAGGATATGCATTACAATGATGACAATAAAGTAGACCGTTTAATTATGTACATGGATCGGGCACCCATCAACGCAGCCCTTGGTATTAAATAATTAAGTTGGTAGCTTCTCAAAGCAGGTAATCAAGGCCTGCTTTTTTATTTCTTTTCATCTTGCCGCTCGTTACCCTACACTTGCCCAAGGGGCTGGTTCATCTGCATCTTTTATCCTTTTCCCTGCATTGCTTTCGTCATTCAAGTTCCTTTGTTCGTCTGTTTTATATTCCCTCTATTTGCACACATGTCTTTTTTGCTACATCTAAAACAATTTTTAGTACAAGGCCGGTGCATTGAACTCTTTGTACCCGACGTGGAAGAAGTTCAGGCAGCTTATAAAAAAGAAGCCATTGCATTTCCTTATTGGAGCCAGGTGTGGCCTGCGGCCATTGCGCTGAGTGAATTTTTACTAAGCCATCCTCAGTACACACACAATAAAAAAGTATTGGAGCTGGCAGGAGGTTTAGGGCTGCCATCAATAATAGCGGCCCGCAATGCGGTTTCTGTAATTAGCAGCGATTATATACCTGAAGCGGTTGAAGCCATTCAACGGTCTGCCAAACATAATGGCATAAAAAATCTCAGGGCTCTTACGCTGGACTGGCATTCACTTCCACAAGATATAGTGGCGGATGTACTGTTGCTAAGCGATATTAATTATGATCCTGCTGTGTTTGCTTTACAACAACAATTGATAAACAGCTTTCTAAACAAGGGCACCATCGTTATTTTAAGCACACCGCAACGCCTGGTAGCCAAAGAGTTTATAACACCGCTATCCAGCTCTTGCATAGTGCAGGAAGAAGTGGCAGTTGAGAAGGAAAATGAACAAGTGCTGATAACAGTGATGGTGTTACGAAAAGGCTAGACATTATTGTACAGAGTTTGCCGGAGTATAGAACAATAAATCAAGTTGTTCGTAAACAGTGTAAAGTATTGTTTGAAACGATGCGGAAAGGCATGCAGACTACTGTGAATTTGGAAACAATAACCGCTGCATTTAGACGGTTAAAAACTTTTTACGGGCAGCCAAATAAGTTAATTACCGCCTGTAATTTTTAGTCGACATGGGCTTGCTATAAATTTTACATTACACCTTTCTCATGTGAATTTTTAAGAAATGCATACCGGCCCCTGTTTTTACAGGGGCTTTTTTCATAGCTATATGCTGTTCACTCAATATTTATAAGATATTCAAAAAGGCTCATTTCTGAGGAGATGCCTATTTTTTTTCGTAAACGGTAGCGGCTTATTTCAATTCCCCTTGCCGAAATATTCATTAGCTGCGCAATTTCTTTGGTAGATAAATTCATGCGTAAATAGGCGCACAGCTTTATTTCATTTCCTGTAATGGTAGGGTGCTTTTCTTTTAACCTGGTAACAAAATCGCTATGTACTTTATCAAAATGATGGGTAAAGTGCTCCCAGTCTTTATCGGTTCGGTCGTCTTCATTTAAAACCTTGATCATCTTCTTCAGTTCGTTAACTGTTTTATCATTATCCACTGCCTTCATTATCTGGTTCAGCTCTGTCTTCATCTTCGTTAATAGCTCTCCCTTTTGTACCAGGTGCATTGCCGTTGTGGCCAACTCTGAGTTCTTATGATTGATTTCTACATGCAGCTTTTCATTTCGCAATAACATCAACTCACTCTCAGCCTTATCTATTTCCAACTGATGCAAATAGCTTAGTCTTCTCTGCTCTTCTTCGTATTTTAAATGTTGTTGATGAAATTTTCTCTGCTGCCACTTCCAGGTATAAAATACAGCAACGCAAAAGACAATAAAATATATGAGGTATGCCCATAGGGTTCGATACCAGGGAGGCATTATATTGAATGTATAACTTGCAGGAAGGGATTCATTTCCCAGGTTATTTCTTACTTTAATTTCAAAGGTGTACTTGCCGGGTGGAAGGTTTGTATATTCTTTTTCGGTTTTCTTTGACCAGTCAGACCAATTATCAGCAAAACCTTTTAACCTGAAACTATACTCCAGGTTGGTTTGCTGGCCAAACAGCGTGGAAGCATATTCAAAATGAATTGTTTTCCAGCTATTGGCAATTGACAGTATATCATCTTTTCGTTGTTCTTGTTTATCGTTGATATCACTAAAGTATCCACCAAATAACAGGCTGTCCGTATTATCTATAATTCTTACCGTCCTGATTTGTACTGAGAGGCCGGGAACATTTTTCTTATACTTTTCGTAGTTGATATGAAAAAAGCCTTTTTCCGCACCAACAAAAATGTTGCTTGCGTCAACCGGGTAAATAAATTCAAAACCACTCAGCATATTATTATTCAGCTCAGGCAGGTAAATAATAGTTGAACTTTTTCCAGACATATCCACCACACCAAGGTTTTTTTCATGGATGAACCAAATATTACCTTCGGTATCTTCTTTTAGGTAACGGATACTTTGCCGGCCTAACAGTTTTTCATAAAAGGGAGATGGTTCAAAAGAATCCTTCGCTTCATTATATCTATATATGCCCTTTTCGGTAGCTACTACCACTTCGCCTTTTACCTTATAAACATGGTTGTTTAAAGTAGAGGGAAGGCCATTAATAGAAGTATATATTTTCGTTTTATACTGGTTATTGGCGTCTGCAACTACTTTATAAACTCCATGATAGGGATGTGAAACCCAAATGTTGTCGTTTTCATCAATGGCAACAAACCTTGATGACTCGGTAAATGCCATTGTATTTCCAGTGAGGAGAAAATTATTGTTACTGTAATTAAAAAAGCTAAGCCCTTTATAATTACCCGAAACTATTTTACCCGCCGGAAAGACGTCGGTAGTTGGGATAAAATTCCAGTAACCCGATGTATTTGGCAAAATTGGCTGGGCGATATTGTCTTTAATAACAAAGGCGCCTTCGTGGTGGCCAAGCAAAAGCTGGCCGTTTATTTCAGTGAGGTTCCAGGTTTGGCCTGTAGTATTTAGCACAGGGGAAAATGTTCCTTTGCTAAAACTCAGGTCATTTACGTTTTGCAACGGTACGCTATATACACCTGCAGATGTTCCCGCATACAACGTTTTTTGATGAATGATAGCGGAGTAGCCGGCACCGCCCTGCAGCGAAGGCGCTATCCGTTTAATGGCGCTATTGTAAACGATAAAATCAATTCCATTATCAAGCCCAAGCCAAAGGTTTTGTTGTTTATCCAGGAAAATAGTGAGTACATTATTATTTTGGAGACCTTCAGATTTTGAAAAACGCTGGATGAGCTGTCCTTTATCATCAATTATATAAACACCTCCATTGGTGGTAGCTAAGGCAATCCTGTTTGGATTTATAAAGGCAGCACTGTAGATCCTTTCATTGGCAATTGCCTCAATTGCAGGAGTAATTATTTTAGAAAAACCTGCCGGCCCAAATAGAAAAATTCCATTTTTTAGCGTGGTAATTAATATGGTATCAGCGGTAAGAGGAAGAACTGAGGTAACCGGGCTGTTAAATGGTAGGTTATCGTAGGAAGCCACTGGTTTCCACACATTGTTTTCAAAACTAAAAAGGCCGGTTTTATAATCATGTGCGTATAACCGGCCGTTACAAACACCCATGAAGGACCATTCGAATGAGGCTTTATACACAGAAACCGCTTCGCCCGTAATTTTTAAAATTTTGCTTGTAGAGCGGAAGAAAACATCATTTTTAAAAGACACAATATCCCAAACATCACCTAAAGCCCTGTCTTTTTGTGGAATAAGATCAATAAGAGAGGAGTAAGCCAGCTTCCCCCTCTTATCCGGCGAAAAGTAGCCAAGTTCATCTTGTCCTCCTACATAAATCCGGCTATCATTTCCTATTTCAACAGACCTGGCAATGGTTTTATTCGGTAAGGGGTAGAGGGTCCAGTAGCGCCCATCAAAACTTAACAGGCCCTCATTGTTGGCAATATAAATAATGCCGTTTTTATCTTGCTTGATCTCCCAGTTTTGAAGCCCTCCGGCATAATTTACTTTAGAATAGTTCAAAATATCCGGCAAACCAATGGTGTTTTGGCTAGCTGAAACAAATGGCAAAAGAAGAAAAATCAATATTTTATATAGCATCCGTTTTCCAGTCTTTGTGAAACTAAAAATTTCACTTGATGTAGTAATGATGTAGCTAAAATAGCCTAAAAATGGGTGTTTTACTGAGGTGATGTAGTAATGTTGTAGGTTTTGTTTTGAGTATCCCAATTGAACAAAATACTTTTACATTTCAGCTTGTTACTCTTTATTGAGAAAATTTTTCTTCTGTTATTTAAAACGATTGTTTATGAACCTAAAACTAGCAGTGTTTAAAACCTTGCTCGTCATCTCCACATTATTTAGTTCAGCATTTGCCCAGGAAATCACCCTGAAAGGAAAAGTCAGGAACAAATCCACATCCGAAGTTTTAACCGGCGCTACCGTTATTGTAAAAGGAAGTTCTATAGCCACTACCACAGATGCCAGTGGAAATTTTTCCATTAGGGTTCCCGGTAAAAATTCCGTTCTCGTTATTAGTTATATAGACATGAAGCCGGTGGAATATTTGGTAGGCAATAATACAACGGCCGATATTTTGATGGAAGAGAGCGCCTCGGCTACATTATCTGATGTATTGGTGATAGGCTATGGTACTCAAAGAGTGACAAAAGTTTCCGGTGCTATTTCAACTATTAAAGCCGCTGATATTGAAAAAATTGTAGCGGTGCGTGCAGAAGATGCCTTACAGGGTAGGGCAGCAGGAGTTAACGTAATTCAAGGTGGTTCCCCGGGATCGAGGCCTACTGTATTAATAAGAGGTATTCCTTCCTTTACCGGTACCGACCCGGTAGTTATAATTGATGGAGTTCCACAGTCGCTGACAGATTTCAACTCGATCAATCCATCTGATATAGAATCGATCAATGTGCTAAAAGATGCCGCAACGACAGCTATTTATGGTGTAAAAGGTGGCAACGGGGTTATTGTTGTTACTACCAAAAGGGGACGAAAAAATGGCAAAACCGAAATTGCCGCAAGTACCAATTTCGGTATGCAGGAAGTGGCGAATACCATTGGGGTGTTGAATGCGACTGAGTACGCTGCTATCATTAATGAAGGCAGCACAGTTGGAGGGGGCAATGTGATATTTCCTGACCTAAGTAACATTGGTGTTGGCACCAACTGGCAAGACGAGATTTTCAAGCGGGCCAGTTTTCAATCACATAATATTTCTGCCCGTGGTGGTAGCGATAAAATGAGCTACTTTCTTTCTGCAGGCTTCCTTAATCAGGGTGGTGTTGTAGGAGGAAATGATAAATCTTTCTTTAACCGCGGCAATTTTACCGCTAACCTGGATTTTTTGCTTGCTCCCAAATTGAGGTTTGTACTTAATACTTCCGGGGTACTTCTTAACTCAAAAGGCGTACAGGAAAATTCATTCAATAGCATAATAGGAAGTGCCTTGAACTTCGATCCCACCGTTTCTAAGTATAATACTGTTCCCAATACCGTTGGTACCTATGGTTTTAGTAACCTTTTATTGTCCGAAATTTTTAACCCGCTAACGAAGCTGGATAATACGTATAATAAAAGTGTAGGTAATAAACTGTATGGCAAGTTTGAATTACAGTATGATGTTTTAAAGAACCTGAAACTGACTTCACGTTTTGGCTATACAAAGTTTGATGGTACTTCCAAATCATTTTCACCCCTGGTTTTTTATGGTACCAACAACGTAGAAAATACCATGAATGCTGATGGTTCCCAGGTAACCGGCAAATTCAATAGTGTATCACATCAAAAGAGCAGCAACTTTAATTACACCTGGGAAAACTTTGCTAACTATGATTTCAGGATAAACCAGGACCATAATTTCGAAACTGTTCTTGGCTTCTCTTTGGCAAAAGTATCGGGTAACGCCGCAGGGGCAACCCGCCAGGATGTGCCATTTAATTCATGGGAGTTTGCTGACTTTACAGCCGCTACAGGAACAAATACGCCTACTAATACGAATGCCCTCAGCGGAGCTTATTTTCAATACTTCCGTAGAAATTTATCCTATTTCTCAAGGATCAACTATGACTTTCAGAACCGATACCTCGCTTCATTTACAGCACGTCGTGATGGCTCGTATGCGTTTGGTACAGATAATAAATACGCCAACTTCTTTTCAGGTTCCCTGGGCTGGGTTGTTAGTAACGAAAGTTTTTTTCATTCCAATTTTATCAATCACCTGAAAATAAGGGGTAGCTACGGTTCAATAGGAAATGAAAATGTTAACCCGCAGTTTGTTGGTATCGAAACCGGTGGACCCAGTTACGGACCAACTGCTAACAGTAATGGATACACTTTCAACGGTGTGTTTTATCCGGGTTCAACGGTAGGATCGGCAGCAAACACTACCCTGCGTTGGGAAAAGCAATTGCAATCCAACG
>JAQBNG010000122.1 GCA_028288675.1 Flavisolibacter sp.
GTAACCGCTGTCAGGTTTTTTGCATCGGAGAAGAAGGCCCAAACTTCTTCCAAGCTTACAGGCACGGTTTGCTTGCTTACAAGTGAATAAACTTTTCCCATTAAAACGTGTTCTTTATAAAACAGCCCAGGCGTTAAAAAGTTGAATTATTTTCTGATACAGTTCTCATATTGCGGCCTTGATTGCGTCTTCACCCAACCTTTGTCGGGTTTTTATTTCTTGGTTTGCCTGTTGCCTATTTCAAATTGATATTAAACCACAAACTACAATCAGCAACAGTTCTTCTGCTTAATTTTATCGTTCTAAATAAATCAACTGTATGCAAACTCCCTGGAGCGATTATCAAAAACAAAATGAGCAACGATTTTTAGATGAGATGTTAGAGTTGCTGCGTATCCCGTCGGTAAGTGCTAAGAGCGAACATAAAGAAGATATGCGGCGTTGTGCCGAACTGGTGCAACAACGGTTACTGGATTCAGGTTGCGACAGGGCAGAAGTAATGGAAACCGCAGGCCATCCTGTAGTATATGGTGAAAAGATAATTGATGCGGCCAAGCCAACAGTTTTAGTGTATGGCCACTACGATGTACAACCGGCCGATCCGCTGGAACTCTGGCACAGCGGGCCGTTTGAGCCGGTGATCAAAGAAGGAAAAGTATATGCCCGTGGCAGCGCCGACGATAAGGGACAGTTTTACATGCACGTAAAAGCATTGGAAACAATGGTGAAGACTGACAGCATGGAAACCAACATCAAGTTTTTGATTGAAGGTGAGGAAGAAGTAGGCTCACCAAATTTAGCTTCGTTTGTAAGAGACCATAAAGAACTATTGAAAGCCGATGTTATTTTAATAAGCGATAGCTCCATGATCAGCATGGAAAACCCTTCGCTTGATATTGGCGTTCGCGGACTATCGTACATACAGGTAGAAGTAACAGGCGCCAACCGTGATTTACATAGCGGCATCTACGGGGGTGCTGTAGCAAACCCCATCACTATTTTATGCCAGATGATAGCGAAGCTGCATGATGAAGACAACCACGTTACAATTCCCGGATTTTATAATGATGTAGTAGTTGCTACCGCATCAGAAAGAGAGTTGATGGCGAAAGCGCCGTTTAATGAGCAAGAGTATAAAGACGAATTAGGTGTAGAAGAATTGTGGGGCGAGAAAGGTTACACAACTAACGAACGAACTGGTATAAGGCCAACGATAGAAGTGAATGGAATATGGGGTGGCTACACCGGCGAAGGTGCTAAAACAGTGCTGCCTTCAAAGGCATACGCAAAAATTTCTGCACGGTTGGTACCTGACCAGGGATCGGATAAAATTACAAAGCTGCTGATTGATTGGTTCCAGGATAATGCACCAGAAAGTGTAACAATAAAAGCAGAACTGCATCATGGCGGCGAACCCTATATGACACCAATTGACAGTAAGGGTTACCAGGCTGCAGCAAAAGCAATTCAAACCACATTTGGCAAAGAGCCAGTGCCAGTGCGTGGCGGTGGCTCCATACCTATCTGCTCTATCCTGGAAAAAGAATTAGGTACTAAAATAATTTTTATGGGTTTTGGTTTAGATAGCGATAACCTTCACTCACCCAATGAAAAATATAATCTGGAGAACTACTATAAGGGCATTGAAACGATACCTTATTTCCATAGGTTTTTTGCAGCAAATAGCTGAGAGAAAAAAGTCAATAGTTTAAAGTTTAAAGTCAGAATCTGAAAGGTTCTGGCTTTTTATTTTTTACCGGGGGATTGTAACAGTTGCCGTTCAATTGCATTTGGAATACGTGGCGGGTTGCCAGCAAACGGAACACTGACTTTCCCTTTGAAAGCATTTGGTATTGCCACTATATCTTTTGTGTCAGGCACAATACAAGGCATGCCATCTTGCGGTAAACGAGATACGCCGGGCTTTGCACCTTTTAAAAAGAGCTGCCCGTATTGTAAAGTCACAAGTGAGTCTTTCTTATTGAGATCAATTGTCATTTTATCCCTGAACCACTGCAGGTATTCAGAATTCGCCGCCTTCAATTTTTGAAGGTCAATTAATTCAGTTTGCGCTTGTGCGGCAAAGATTGCAAAGCAGCTAATAAATAGTGGCAGCAGCAGTTTCATACAAGAAAATTTTATCTAATTTAGAACAAAAAATCAACCTATGATGCGTGAAGGAAACCTGGAAGCCTACATTCAGAAAAAGCTCTCAGAATTAGGTAAGAAGAAAGAAATGGAGGAATTTATCTACAAAGGCAAGCTTTCGTTTGGCATTGATTCAACAACCTATTATCGTTTACCTGCATGGCAAAATTTGACAAAGCAAAAAAAGGAAATGGTGAAGATGATTTGGATAAATGCTTTTTTACTTCACTTATGGCAGTATTGATCACAGGTGATTATTTTAATGAGCAGATGGCAGACTCGTGGAAAGATCTTATAAAGCTGATTTTGATTGCTGGCACAGTGATGATCTTTTATGTAATTGGCTCCTTCTATTCTACATTTTATCAATTCCGGCAAACAGAAAGAGAAGTGCGCAAACTGATTTACCAGGATATGTTATTTCAATTGAAAAACAAGAAAAACTAGCTGCGTGAAAAAAGAAGAAAAAGAAAAACTCCGCATAGATAAATACCTCTGGGCCATCCGCTTGTTTAAAACAAGAACCCTTGCCGCAGCCGCCTGCGACACCAGCAAAGTAAAGCTTGCCGGTAACAATGTAAAAGCGGCAAAAACTGTAGCCATCGGCGATGAATATGAAGTAAAAACCGAAGAAAAAAAATGGGTGGTTAAAGTGACCGGCTTACTACATAACCGTGTAGCTTATTCCGAAGCTATAAACTACTATATGGATTTAACGCCGGCTGCAGAGACAGACAGTTTGCAATTTCAGTCGGCCTCTTTTCATACGGGCAAGCGACCCAGTAAAATTGGGCGCCCTACAAAAAAACAACGAAGAGAAAGGAATGAGTTTTTTGGAGAGGAGGAAGAGTGACAGGGGAATCCGCAGATGTGCAGATGTAAGAATAAACAATCTTGAAATACTCAATGCTCATTTCCATCTGAGGGAAAGCTGAATAGGATTACTGAACGTACAAGGGTGTGACACAACAGAAGCTAAATAGTAGCACCATGCCGGGTACATAAAAAAACTCAACCAGCACATGCTGGTTGAATTTTTTAAGTATTATCGAAAACAAAGTTTTTGTATAAAATCCCTTTTGGCTCATTCGGGTTGGCACCTTTTCCAATGGAGAAGGAAAGTGGAAATGAATATATTTAGTAGAGAGTGGTGTGAGGCTTACTTCCTCACCTTCTTCAACAATATCACATAGCCGCACAAATCTTTTTTCTTTTGTTTATTTTGCTGCACGGGCTTAAACATGTGAAACTCCGAAAACTTGGGAATGTAAGAGAATGAAATAATATTACCATCCACATCGCCCCACATTTTTTTCTGATACACTACCATCTTTTCATCCCAATCGTACATACGTACTTCATATAAGCGGGAGGTGTAATCGCCAATAAAAACAAACTGGTACCAGGAGCCCTGGTCAAGCGGCGCTACTACCGGCATTTCATATTCGCTTTCCATAGCAATAGACGTTTCCCTGACCACCTGGAAACCATCACGGGCATATAATTGCTTTAAACTGTCGGCCTGGACTTTGATGCTGCTGTTGTTACATTCCTGGAATTTAATAGCATCCTGTGCGTTAAGGGTAGAGCCTGCCAGAAGGACAAAAAGTAGAAGAAAGAGTAAATTTTTTTTCATGGTTTCAAATAGGTAGGAAAGAGGATTTAAAAGTAATAGCTTTTTTCAGGCATCCAAACTACCGCGTAGTTTTTTTAAATAAATGCGTATTTCCACTAAGCAGGTATTTGCACAAATATGTATCATAGTCCGATGAAGATAACAACAGGACCTAAGCAAAATAGTTATGAATTCCTGAATCTTTATTACCCTTGTTTACCGTCTTTGTTAAAATAAATGGAGTTGGCCTGCTGCGTACAGGTTACCACTAAATCATTAATACATACGTGACCCGGAAGCGTGGTAGTATAGAAAATGATAGCGGCAACATCGGCCGCTGAAAGCGGCGTAAAGCCATCATAAATTTTATTGGCGGTGTCTTCATCTCCCTTAAATCTAACAAGGGAAAATTCTGTTTCAGCAGCCCCCGGATGAATAGCTGTCACTTTTATACCATGCGGCAGCAACTCAATGCGCATTGCTTTTGAAATAGCATCAACGGCTGCTTTTGATGCGCAATAGACATTCCCCTTATCGTAAATATCTTTAGCTGCTACAGAACCTAAGTTAATAATATGACCCTTTTTGCGGGCTGTCATAAAAGGCACTACCGCTTTTGAAACATAGAGCAAGCCTTTTACATTGGTATCTATCATCGTATCCCAATCATCAATATTTGCTTCATTAAACGAATCTCTGCCCAAGGCTAATCCGGCATTATTAATCAGCACATCTATTGCCTTCCACTCTTCAGGCAAACTATTTATAACGCTTAAAACATCACCCCTGTTTTGTACATCAAATGGCAGTAAATAACATGACGTGTTATATTCCTTTTCCAGGTTTTCTTTTAAGCTTTCCAGCCGTTCTGTGCGACGGCCATTTAAAATAAGGCGATAGCCATTTTGCGCAAATACGTAAGCACAGGCTTCGCCAAAACCTGCTGTCGCTCCTGTAATAAAAACTGTTTTCATGAGGCCGAAGGTAGGGAGAGAGTTTGGGTTCAGAGTTGGGAGACCAGGGTTTTTCAGACAGCATTTTATTCCGCTATATCTGTCTTTTGATTAGAAATCACAATAAAGAAAAATGTGTATTTACGACTCTTTATAAATTTCTACAACAAAAAAATGGGAGAAGGGAAAGGATAATCATAAATACTTTTACTACCATTTTTATGGTGCTCACTACTTCGCATTAGCTTAACTAAAAAAAGGAGACGCAATGTTTTGCATCTCCAAATAGAGCCTTTTATAATAAATGATGTTTCTTCCACTTAAACAACTTCGAGTTTCTGACTGTTTATCGTATCAACGTCACATTACCCTTAGCAAAAACCGACTTGCCGGTAAAGTCGGTTCCTTTTACAATCCATACGTAGGTGGCTGTGCTTTGATCCTTGCCTCCTATTCTGCCGTCCCATCCTTTTCCATTTACAGTAGTTTGAAACACTAATTGTCCCCAACGGTTATAAATGCGGAAGTACTCAATTTTAGTTATACCAACAGCAACAGGTGCTACAATTTCGTTACGCCCATCACCATTAGGCGTGAAAGCAGTTGGAACAAATACTTTAGGAACTGTACGGAAAACTTTTACCAGCACAGTGGCTTCATCACTGCATCCAATTGAATCTTTTACAGTTAAGGTGTAACGGACACTGTCGAGTTCACCATTGTAGATCGCCCTGGGATCGGCAATGTTGATATTATTTAACGCTATGGGCGGCGACCATAGATAGCTTACTCCACCTGTAGCGCCAAATTGTAAAGGCTGTCCAATTACTACTGCCGTATCCCTTCCTGCAAAAGCAACTACCTCAGGGTTAACAATTACAATAACCGTATCCCTTCCGGATTTAGGGCAGCCAAGAGTATCAAAGGCCGACAATATATAAGACGTAGTTCTTCTGGGAGAAGCCCTTGGTAATAATGTATTTGAATTAAATAATGTAGTAACTGGCGACCAGGTAAATGATGAACCAACAATACTTCCGTTTAATTGTGCCGCTGTGTTATAACAAACAATGGTATCGTTGCCTGCATCCGCAATTGGATAAGGTTTGGAAGTTACCTGCACATCGTCAGTAGCGTTGCAACTGCCAATGGTTGCTGTTATTATGTACTGGGTTACATTGGCCACCGGTTTTGCAGTCGGCCGCAGTAAAGTTGGATTGTTAAGCGTCGGCGCATTGTTCCATAAAAATCGCAGGCCGTCACTGGTAGCACCAAGGCGCAACGTATCGGTGGCACAGATGGTTGTATCAGGTATAGCTCTCAGCGTTACGAAATCAACAACTCTAATTTGAACTGTATCATTGGCAATGCAGCCCTGGTCGTCCAGGCGAACAAAATAATTTGTAGTTGTCGTTGGATGTACTGTTGCGTCAGCGGTAGTTTCATTAAAAATATTAGCTACTGGTGTCCAGCTAAATACACCATTACCAATAGCGTGCATTTGTACACTGTCGCCATTACAAATCAAGGTGTCTTTAAAAGCTACGCTTAATGGAGGTTTGGTTACAATATCAACCGTTTGCTGCACGGTATCAATACAGCCTTTAGTGCATGTTGCAATCAGCGTCACATTTTTTGTACCTGGCGCCGGGTAAGTATAAGCCGGGTTTTGAGCCCGTGAGGTATCTGATTGTACAGCGACATCACCAAAATCCCACCGCCAGGAATTTACTATTCCATACCTCGATTTAGTGGTATCTGTAAATTGAGTTGGCTTGTCTACACAAACACCGGCAGATGTAAAGCCGGGGAAAAAACCGGGGTAAACTTTTATTATCGAAGTAACACTATCGCTACATTCCTCGCCGCGGTTAATAACCAGTTTAAAGGAATAAATACCTGTATCGCCAAATGTATGCGTAGGACTTTGAAGGGTAGATGTAAAGCCATCGCTAAACTCCCAATAATAAGTATGTACAAGCGGGTTGGGTGCAGATTCATTACTAAATGTATAATCGAAGGTGGTGCCACAGTTGATGTATTCCGGCTTTAAAGAAGCATCGGCTATATTACAGTCACCTACTTTTATTTGCAGGTCTTTCCGTTGCGTGGCTATGGGCACTCCATTGCGGTATTCAGTTACACAAACAGTAACTACATATATACCCGGTGGCGGTGCAATTCCACACATCATACCTGTAGCCGGGTTTAATGTAACGCCTGAACCTAATGGTTGGTTTGCGCTATATGGACCAGCATAAGAAACTGAACTATACGGAGGATTTGCTGGTGGATTTGGCGCTGGCGTTCCCTGCGACCCCCCAACGTAAGCATTACAAAAGGCATAAGTCAATACATCGCCATCAGCATCAGTTGCGCCAAAATTGTAACAGAAAGAGTTATCAGCACAAACAATTACCGTATCAACTCCTATAAACTTAGCACTGTTATTAGCGGGTGCGGTGGCTAAACTAGTAGTGCCGGGAATTGTAGCTGTATAGGTAGCGCCCAATGAACTGGAACCATTCAGATTATTAATGCCGGCTATGCGGCAGCAACGCTGGTAGGAAATAGTGTAACCTGCCGAAGAAGCAGGCAGTGTTACAAGAAATGTATAAAACCCTACATCATAACAAACGGTTGGCGGATTTTGGATACAGGAACTTGGCGAAGCAAGATTTTGTTTGACAGCCTGGCTTTGAGGAATGATCCGTGTCCATACCGATGTATTAGTGGCATTGCTGAAAATTGAAATGGGTACTGTAGGATCTAATTGCGCTCCGGTTGAAAAACAGTCGCGGTAAAGTTTTACAGTAACCTGGTAAGTATAATCATCCCCTGACTGACTTACCAGGGTATAGTACACTTCGCCACCCGTAATATGTGCGGCAAATGAAAGCACACTGCAAAAAACAACAGTTATTAAGAGTAATATTTTCTTCATCCGGTATAGGTTAACATTTCAATCGTTGTAATGAAGTCTGACAAGATTTTATTTGACTCCGCAGCCTCTTCAATCATCCCGTTATGCCCTGAATTCTCAAGAATATGAATATACGATAATTGAGGCAGGTGACATTGCTTCAGCCCATCTTCCAAAGGCACTGCAGCATCGTGCCTCCCCATTACAAAAAGCACCGGCACTTTACTGTTTCGCAACACTTGTGTTCTATCTGGCCGATTCATCATTGCCTTATAATAACTAACGAGTGCTTCGCCGGAAAAGTTGTTTACACCTGCCATTTGTTCTTCAATTAAATGTGGCCGGTCTTCTTTGGTTGCAGGTGCGTACAAATTGGGTATCGTTGTTTTTAAAAATCCGGGGCCGCTATGTTTCTGAATAAAATTTATTCCATTGCGGCGGGTTTCTTTTTTCTCTTCACTATCGGCAAAAGCTGTAGAATGAAAAAGGCCAAAACCGTTTAAAAGGTCTGGAAACTTTTCTGCAAATGCAAGTGCAACATATCCACCCATACTGTGACCGATCATTATAACGGCCACGCTGCCCCCTGAGGAATCTGTAATAATGGCTTTCATTGCTTCAGCCAGACCTTCCATGCTCATGTCTTCAATTATTTCGCTACTCCCGGTGCCGGGTAAATCGGGAATAATTAATTGATGGTTTGGAAATAGATCAAATTGAGCTGTCCAGATAGTTCCATCTTCGCCAAAGCCATGCAATAGCACAACAACAGGGCCCTCGCCCCTGGTACGATAAACCAGTTTCTTTCCTTTATAATTAAGCTCTTTTACTTGCATTCTTTTTCTTTTTAGAAAGTACCCGGCTTCTTATAGCAATGGCGGCAACCAGTGGCAAAAAGCCGCCATTCATTTGCTGCGGTAAAAAGCCCCAAAGGACCAGGAGCAAAATCGTTATCCAAAATATTGCCTTAAAATACTGTTGCACCCAATGCTCTTTTTTATGTACGAAAAAAGCAGCGAGTAAATGCGTTGGCAACGCCCATAATAAATTATAATTGTTGGCGCAGAGGGCATGATTAGTGCCGAACCACATGAACAGCAGCAACACGCCAACGGCCCCTAAAATAAAGAATAATAAAAAATCCAGTATGCCAACAGCAGTTTGTGCCCAGCTCCTATTAGTCAATGTAAGAACAGTAATAATAACCAGCAACAAGCTAAAGGCAATTATTGGTGTGACTAATAAGCTTTCGCTTGCCACAGAAGGCATGGGCAAAATTGTTTGCTTGCTGTTCACCAATGGCTTGCCATCAATAGTGGCGCTATCAAATGCTTTCAGCAGGTTATCAGGCAGAAACATAGCTTCTGTATTAGAAGCTTTTCTGTCCATCCTGGCCCCAAGCAATAAATCAATTCCCAGTTTACTCCAGTCCTGGTTCGCACGGTTTAAATAGATATCAATCAGGTTGCGAAAAGTTGGTGGTTCCGGCGGGAGGATGTTTTTAAAAGCTACCTTACCACCGCTTCCGGTATCAACCATATCTCTTGCCCTTGTGGTACAATTATCAAACAAAAAATCATAGCGATAGTCTTTATTCTGCGGCTGAGCATTCAATCGCAAGGCATTAAATAATTGCACTTTTTGCAAACAGTTTAAGGCTAAACTCTGTTCAATAACAGCGCGGCTTTCTACCTGGTATTGATACATAAATTCATTGAAGCTTTGCACCGATAAAGCATATAACAATTGCCCCCGTATAAACTTTGCATAAAAGTCGGGCGCAAATTCAAATGTGCCGTAATTATAAACTTCATCTAAGCCCGATGCATTGTCCTGTACCCGTATAGCCGTATGGCCAAATGTTGAATACAACTCTGCTCCCGGCGCACAGGTTAATAAAGTAATACGCAGGTTGCAACTGTCCTGGGAAAATGTAGAATGAAAAATGCAAAAAGTAAAATAGATAAGGAGAGATAGCTTCTTCAACGCTTGTTTTGTTTGCGGAAAGATAGAAAAGAAAGCAGCAGGTATAGGTATATGCTGAATGTTAAATCATCTGCCAATATGCGGAGCTAATAGCATTGAAGAATGCTACCGAAAGTTTTGTATTTTTCACCAAAGCATCGTGATGAATGAAGAGGAACTAAAAAAGCTGGAAATAGAAGTAGAGCGGCTTGCAGCACAATTAAGGCAACAACACCAGGAAATATTGACGCTGCGGCAACAATTGAAAAAACTCAATCCGGGTTCATCGGATGAAACTATAAAGGCCCCTTCTCACCCAATTAATTCTTTACGGCCACCTTCTTTAGAAAATTTGATTGGGTTGCGATTTATACACCTGATCGGTATCGTAGTTTTAGTCATTGGCTTATCGCTTGGTGTAAAATATGCCATTGACAAAAACCTCATTTCCGAAGGCATGCGCATTATACTTGCTTATGGTGCCGGTGGTGTTTTGTTAGCGCTTTCGGTACGATTAAAAAAAGATTACGCCGGCTTTAGCGCAATCCTTTTTAGTGGCGCCATGGCCTCGGTTTATTTTACCACCTATGGGGCATATGTGTACTACAATTTTCTTTCGTTTACAGTTGCATTTGCAATAATGATAGCGCTGACAATCTTTACAGCTTACCAGGCGCTTCTTTACAATAGGCAGGAAATTGCTTTATTAGGATTAGTGGGTGCCTATGGTATTCCTTTTTTGATAAGCCCTAACAGAGGTCAAGCTGAACTGCTGTTTTTATATATTACAATCATCAATTGCGGCGTTGTTTTCATCTGCGCAAAAAGATCCTGGGCTATTGTAGGCCGCGCTGCGCAGGGTATTAGCTGGCTTTTATTTATTGGCTGGGCAGCCCTGCAAAACGATGTGGGCTTGAGAAGCTACGGGCTTATTTTTATGGTTCTTTTCTTTATCCTGTTTGCCATTAATGCGCTGTCGCCAAAGCTATTTCGCAAAGGGGCTTTTTCATCAACGGCCACCTATCAATTACTTACTAACAATGTACTATTTTATATTGCCGCCTTATATGTGTTTGGCTATTCATTCAGCAATTCAAGCATTGCATTAATCACCGGGCTATTTTCCTTTTTTGCCGCTACACAAGCTGTGCTTTTTTATTTATGGAATGAAAAGATTGGCAGTCGGTTGACTGGTTATTATGCACTGATCTTATTTGTTATTTTCATTGGCTTTAATTGGAGCGGCATAACGGTTACGCTGTTATGGTTGCTGACGGCTGTGATAATTTTCATTGCCGGTGTCAGGTTCAAATCCATCGCTGTGCGAATGTCTGCAATAGCACTAATGGGAACCACTTTATTGAAACTGTTAGTACTGGATAGCCTTACTTTTTCTACGCTGCAAAAGGTGATTGCTTATTTAGTATTGGGTGTGCTGTTATTGCTGGTGTCTTTCTACTATCAAAAGTTTAAAGAGCAGTTGTTTGATTAGCAGCCTACCGCCTCACCTCCCAGCCTCCTCTCCTCACGGAGAGGAGGAGTACCACTCCGATAGCATTTCATTATTTACAATAGCCGTCTTTTACTTTTCATTCCATAGGATTGTTTTGTGGCTAGAATAAATTTAAAGTGAAGCGTTCCATAGGATACGCTTTGTGCAAAGGCAGCGATAAAGCACGAATTGTTCCTACGGAACAAGGCACAAAAATTTAATTGACTTTCTACCCACCAAATGTTCCTATGGAACATGAAAGATTCTACTCAAGAAAGGAAACGCAATCACTGCAAGATGATTGGGTTTCTGAGTGTCGTTGTAAAGCTTGGGCAATGCTTAGTTCTCCCTCTCCTTCAGGAGAGGGGACGAGGTGTTACTGTTACTGCGCCAGCGAAATCCTTACCTGCACACCGGCTCGTGTATAGGTCACCGGCGCTGTTGTAGCAATCTTTGGA
>JAQBNG010000132.1 GCA_028288675.1 Flavisolibacter sp.
GCCACTTCTACCTGCCACCCGCTGATCTTTGTTCCATCAATAGTGGAACGGATAAATACGCCGCTGTTACCGTTTGCTTCCTGCTTAAACTTTAATTGCAGAATAAAATTATTGTAAGGCGTAGTGGTAGAAAGATAGCCGTATTGTTTATCGGGGCCGCTCTCACAAACAAGCTCGCCGTTTTCTACATACCATTTTTCTGTGCCATGTACTGTCCAACCCGAAAGATCTTTACCGTTGAATATTTTTTTAAAACCGACTGATGTACTGCCGGCAGACATAAGCACAAAGGATAACAATATTAAAATACTTTTCATGGTACAGCTAATGTAGGATTTTATGTAGTTAGAATACTTTGATAAGTGTAAAATTGTAGGCAATACCACTGATTTTTTATTCGCGCAGCTTACCAAATTGCCAGCCGCATCTTAGGTATAATCAGTACTGCTTTCTCTAATAGACTCAAAGCGTTCATTAAAGAACAGAACGTTTCAGGGAGCTTTGGGTTGTTGCCAACCAGTTTATTCAAGGAACTATTAAAACCGATGCGTCCCGCAGATTGAAACGCTATGATGTGCATGTTTCGGTAGCGGAGCCCCATGGACAAAGGCAACTCCTTAAAAGTTAAATGAGCTTTTTACTTTCTAAAAAAAGTCTATCGTCATTATCCACATCAAAGTATGCATCCTTTTCGTGTGTTATAGAAACAAAAAAAGGTCTATCATTCCTATAGAATGTTAAGTCTTCAGGTTTGTCCGGAAGAAGCCATTTATATAAGTTGACTTCTGTTGTATAAAGAATATAAGCTGATTCGTTATTCAAATAATATAAATATAATGTCACCTTTCCCCATAATAAATTAGTACCTGGCCATTCTGATACTTTCTTGGTTTCAATAAGATAAACCTTTAAATGCTCCAATAAATCCATTGCTTCGTTAGAAACATGCTGGTCTTCACGTATAACAAATGAGAAAGTATCTGTGTAATTTAACAGTGCTAATAATATCTCTTTTAGTGATGTAACTCCTGTATCTAAAACCATATTCATTTTACCATACTATAATTAATTAGCCTGTTATCCGAAGTGTTCGTAAAATTATAGTACCCTGTTGTCTTTGTTTATAAATAAAGCCCGTCTAGAAGTCTGCGCTAACCTATGTTTTGAACAACATCCATAAATACAGCACTCAACTTTTTATCAGCACCACCAGCTATTTCAATGATCTCCGCAATGTTCACCGGCCGTAAATTATCAGGATCACATTCATCTGTAATTACTGAAACTGCCGCACACTTAATACCGAGTTGCGCCGCCACAATTACTTCGGGCACAGTACTCATTCCTACCATATCGGCGCCTGTATTATGCAGCCAGCGGTACTCAGCCCTTGTTTCTAAGTTTGGGCCCATTACAGAAACATACACACCTTTTTTTACAGGCAGGTTTTGCTTTACTACTGCATCTGCAAGTAGTGATTGAAGTCCTTCATCATACGGCTGGCTCATATCAACAAACTTATTTCCGAAGTCGTTTGATAAACCGCGAAGAGGATTATCGGGCAATAAATTAAGGTGGTCTTCTACAATAATCAAATCACCTTTTTTATAACCAGGATTCATGCCGCCGGAAGCATTGCTTAATAATAAATACTCAATGCCTAAATCCTTCATCACCCGTACCGGAAACGTAATTTGCTGCATTGTGTATCCTTCGTAATAATGAAAGCGGCCTTGCATTACTACTACCGCCACACCCGCAATCGTTCCGAAAATAAGCTGCCCTTTATGAAATTCAACCGTCGCTTTTGGAAAATGCGGTATTGTATCATAACTAACTATGACACTATTTTCAATGTGGTTCACAAGGTCATTCAACCCCGTTCCTAAAACAATTCCTATTAATGGTTTTTGCAGGTTTTTAGAGTGTAGTGCTGCTGCACTTTCTTTTACCTGTGCAATTGTTATCATAGCAGCAAGTTTACACTAAAGAAGAAAACATTTTGAAATAATATTTGTTACCGATGATACTATCTTGTCGTAAAAATAGTTGGCAGCCATGCAATTTATCCGGGATGTTTTTGACCTTATTGGCGTTCCTGTTTTAGTGCTGGTATTTGCACTCTTGTTTGTAGCCGAAACAGGCTGGCGACTCCGAAAAAGGGTTCAGGGAAGATGGCGGCGCATCTTCATCAACACCCTTTTTTCACTTCCCGCATTCGCTTTGCTACGTTTCCTTTTTTTGCCAGTTGTGGTATGGCTGGCTTTGCAAAATGAGAGCTGGAATTTTGGCCTGAATTACCTCTATCAATTACCACCATGGGCTGAAGGAGCCATTGCATTTTTGTTACTTGATTATATTAATTGCATATGGCATTTGCTTAACCACAAACTCCCATCACTCTGGCGGTTTCACCTGGTGCATCATACTGATCTGGACCTGGATGTAAGCACGGCTACCCGTTTTCATTTCATGGAGATGATTGGCTCTGTAATTTTTCGCGGGGCTGCTGTAGTGCTAACAGGTGCAAGCCCCTTGCTGGTATTGGTATATGAAATTGTTTTTGAAGCTGCCACACAGTTTCATCACAGCAACTTAAAGCTGCCTTTTAAAACAGAAAAATTACTGAATAAATTTATTGTTACGCCACGCATGCACGGCATCCATCACTCTATGGTACGCAACGAAACTGATAGTAATTACTCGGTTATCTTTTCGTTCTGGGACCGTATAAACGGAACGCTGAAACTGAACCTGCCGCAAGACCTTATTGTTACAGGAGTTCCATCGTATAGCAACCCCAAAGAACTAACCATCGGCTTTTTATTTACGATGCCTTTTAAAAAGATACGGCCATGGAACACGCCTGGTGATGAAATAGAAAAAGTGGATGAAGAATCGAAAACTACACTGGCTAAATAAATCGTATGACAGCCATTGCTTTTAGAAAAATGAGTTTAATGAATGTCATACTACGTATGATGTGGTGTTTGCGTGAGGGATAGCAGTGGAAATCCTTTTTTGCCGTGCTTCGATAGGCTCATCATGACAAAGGACAAAAAAGATTGCAGCGGATAGCCCGGCCCGAGGCTATGCGAGGGACACGCCCAAGTAACAATGTGAAATAACATGTATGACATAGGAGTATTTAATAAATACTTACAGATGGCATAATTTTTCAAATACCACTTCATGGCCAACCCAAAATTTGATTACACACTGGATTATAAAAACCTTAATCTGCGCCTGCATCCTGGCCTCTATCGCACGGGCATAGGGGAACAGGGTGTATTACTGGTAGAACCTTATAAAAGTGAAATTCTCCCCTACTGGAAATTTAAAACGCCTGACATTGCAAAAGCTTCATCAGCTAAAATTTACAAGCTGTTTTTACACTATAAAAAAGAGAAGGATTTTATTGGTATGGACATGGCCCGCAAATTTTTACAAATGGGTTATACCCGCAGCCGGCGCTACGCTAATCATACATCAGGCAAAAAATATGATGGCCCTGTTCCGGTTGAAAAAAGAGGCCGGAGCGGTGCGCATGGCCGTGAACTATTACCATTAAATACCGACCCTGTAAAAGCCGAAAGCGCTGCTATTTTCTATGAAGTTTGGCGAAAAGCGGCAAAGGATAAAACCTATCAACAACTGCTGCAAGCACATAAAGAACAAAACAAACTGTAACCGCTTTATCATTGTTTGCTGCCTGAATGGTACTACGCTATTCTTAACTGCCGCCGTGTAAGTGCAAAGGAAGTCGTATCTAAAGTGATACACATTTCGCAACCTTTACCAGTGCTGCTTTCAATGTTTATGGCACCACCGTAATATTCAACCCTGTTATAAATATTTCTTAGCCCCAAACCTTTGCGGCATTTTGTCAAATCAAATCCTACTCCATCATCTTTAATGCAGAGTGTCACCAGGCCGTTATCCACCTTCAGCTTTATAATTACATTCTTTGCTTTCGAATGTTTTAAAATGTTATTCAATTGCTCCTGCACAATACGAAAGATGGCTACCTTATCATCTTCAATCAGCTGGCACTTGTACCGTCGTTTATGGGTGATGAATTGAACATTGATCTTACCCGCCAGGTTAATTTTATCTATTAACTGCTCAATGGCTTCAATAAGTCCCACGTCAACAATTGCGGACGGGTTTAAGTCATGGCTTATCCTTCTGATCTCATTGATTACCGTCTGAATACTTTGGTAGCTTTTTTCTGTAAGCATTTTTGCGTTGCTGCCATTTTCTATTGCAACTTCCAGCATTAGTTTACACGAAGCCAGCATTTGATTCACATTATCGTGCAGCTCTACCGATAACTCGCGGCGTTCTTTTTCCTGCGTTTCAATAATAGATTTAACCACTTCCCGTTTGCTCGCCTTTTCCTGCTCTACCAGCTTTTGCTGCAATTGTTTTTGAGCGCTTATATCCTGCAAAGCACCAATTACCCGAAGCACTTTTTCGGGCCCCCGGATGATGAATGCTTTGTCAAGTACATTTCTAAATTCTCCTGCCTGATTTTTAAAACGATATTCAATATCCCATTTACTCACCTGCACATTACGGAGCGATTTAAAAACAACTTCCTTAAAATCTTCCACATCATCGGGATGGATATTTTTTAAACGATAACGCAATGACACTTCCTTTTCGGTATAGCCAAACAACTCTTCAAAGCGGCAACTTTCATAGATTTTCCCTGTGGTAAGGCTCCAATCATAAATAGCGTCGGATGTAGCTTCGTTAACGTATTCATGGCGCTCCAGGCTTTTAATTAGCCTCTCCTGTATTTCTACCTCCCTGGTAATATCAGCCGCCCAGCCACCTACCATGCGTTCGTTATTAACCACCAGGGGAAACTTATAAATCTTTAAAACCTGTACATCGCCATTGGCAGTAATCCCTTTTTCAATGACTTCAATCGCCTCACCATCTTTTAATACTCGCTGGTTATTGGTGTAATAATCAATCGCAATCTGAGCATCAAAAAGTTCATAAATGTATTTGCCAATATCGCTTTCTGTAAAGCCATATGTTTTTTGATAAACCGGGTTCATATACTGCATGACCCCTTTTTCATCGGTAAGCCAGGATACCAGGGGTGAGTTTTGCATAAATTTTTTAAACAGCATTTCGCTTTGAAAAAGATTTTGCTCAATACGGCCTGTTTTTTCTTCAAGCTTCCCTATTTCTTTTTTTGCACTGATGTCTTTTAAAAGACCGTAAATACCATTTACAAAACCATCCTCATCATAGCAGGGAAAATATTTACAATGCAGCCAGATAGTTGTAGCCTCTACCTCTATTTCGTATGAAGCAGATTCGCCCTGTAATATTTTCTCCAGTACTTTTTTGAAATTCTTACGACGCCCTGCCGTGACATAGTTTAAAATACTGTCGCCTAGAATAGGCTGGATCTGGTAGATTTTTTTACCTACCTCCTTTGCCTGCTTATTCAGGTACTCTACTCCAAAATCAGTATTGAAAAAGAAGAAAGCTTCTTCTATATGATCAAAGGCATGAAAGAGGTTTTGCACTATTGACTGTAAGGGGGATGCAGCAACAAGATTGCTGTTTGAGGTCATAGGTGGATTTTAAATAGTTGCCTTAAATATCGGGTAACAAATTGAAGCTTTCAAATTTGGAAGCGGTTTATATTTCGCTCTAAGTGGAATCTCTTAGCAATAAAAAAGCACCAACCATAGGGCTGATGCTTTTTCAATCAATTTATCTTTTTATTTAACGGTCAAAAATTGATTGAAGCATTGCAGCTTTCTCAAAAAATTAAATCTAAAAATCCTATCCTATAAAAAAGGCGCAATGTTCCTTTACTCTTTGCTTGTACCGCAAACGGCATAATTTTTCGGGCTGTTTTATAAAACGGTATGGCAGCAAAAAAAGAAAATACTAAAGGCAAAAAAGCTTCTTCTAAAAAAACGCCTGCAGATAAACTGCGGGAAGAACATCCTTTTGAAACCGACAGCCAGATTCAAAACCGGTATGGCGAAGGCCGTGAAAAAAGTGGCTCTGATGGTACGCACCAGGATGGAAGAGGAAGCAATCATTAAAGTACATTAGCTATGGAAACTTAGAAGTATGTCAGGCAAAAGATAAACACCAGCAACACAAGGTCAGTCATCCTAATCAGACAGAAGAAGTATCAAACAGGAGGCGGTCCAAATGCAGCGATAAATCGGGATAGCACAACTGATATAGATAGTGAAGCCTTTGTTGCCGGCAAAATTTCCGCTACCGAAACAGGATTGGGCATCAAAAAAACGTGACCAGCAGTTGTGATGAACAGGCTTCACCCTGATATAGTCAATCACATGGTGATAAACATCTACAATTACCACTACCGTTATGCTTAAAAATTGTTGAGTTTAAGAAGTTGTGGACAAAATATCAGGGCATAAAGTTTTTGTAGATAGTTCTGATATTTCTTTTTTTGACTTTAAAACTTTACAGTTATGTCAGACAACAACATGAATCAGGATCAGGACAGAAGCTCAAACATGGGTAACCAGGGATCACAAGGCATGGGCGGACAATCGCAGCAAACCGGCGGACAAGGTGGATCTGAAGGAGGCTCAATGGGTAACCAAGGTGGTTCAATGGGCGGTTCACAGTCAGGTGGTATGGGCTCTGGTTCTCAAGGCGGTGGAATGGGTGGCTCTCAAGGCGGCTCTGATCGTGGATCAAGCGGTTTAGGCGGACAAAGCCAAGGTGCCAGCGGATCACAAGGTGGTTCTATGGGCGGCTCTCAAAGCGGCGGCATGGGAAACCAGGGCGGCTCTATGGGTAGCGGTTCTGATATGGACGATTTAGAAGGTGGCGACTCTGGTCGCGGCGGCAGCACCGGTACTGGTAACACAGACCGTAGCGGTGATGAAAGAGGTTTAGGTGGAATGTAATTACAGCACGATGCTTCGCTATCAAATCATCTCAAGCCCTGTACAATTTACAGGGCTTGATAATTTAAAACTTACAACTAATTTTTATGGAACCAAGAGATAAAAAAGAAGAAGACCGTCCGGCAGCTTATCCAAAGCCTACTGAGACAGATACGCAATTGCAAAATCAACCGGAGTATATTGACCAGGAGCCGAATACCTATAATAAAGAAGTAAGTGATGTGCCGGAGGATGCGATAAGTAAAGAGGTGTAAGAATTTTATGTACCAGGGTTAAGTACTATTATCATCGTCTGTTGCGTCGCACTCTTGTACGCTTTGTAATTCTATTGGGCATTATTTAATCTCTCTTCAAAAGTTCAACCTAGCTGCTATCATAAAGTGTCTTACTTGTCATCCCGACGGAGGAGGGATCTGAGGTAAACCCTATAAACGACTTATGCAACCAGCTTTACTTTTTACCACCGTCGCTTGCCATGCAGTTCAAAGATCCCTCGTGCCTAGGGATGACAAACAACCCTACTGCTTAATAGCAATTCTCATGAAGCGGAGCGGCAATGGAGCGTCGCCACTATCGCTTCATTAATAATATGTAGCTGGCCAACAAAATCTTTTTCCTTCATCAAGGCCTACTCACAAAGCATCCTTCCTCAATCATAAATCTTCCTCACCAAACCCGCATGACGCTCCATAATCACCTTGCGGCGAAGCTTACCTAAGCCTGGCGTTATCTCGCCATGCTCTAATGTCCATGGAAGGGGCAGCAGCTCAAATTTTTTCACCTGCTCCACCAGGTTAAACGCCTTATTCATTTCGTCCACTACGTTTTTATAATGATGTATCACTTTAGCATCATGCACTAACTGTTCATTATTAGCAACCTCAACTCCCTGTGCTTTTGCCCACTCCTTTAAAGCAGGAAACGAGGGAACAATCAATGCACTGGTAAATTTTTCCCCTGCCCCTATCACCATTACCTGCTCTATAAATGGCGATTCTGATAACTTATTTTCAATAGGTTGCGGCGCAACATATTTGCCACCGGAGGTTTTAAAGATTTCTTTTTTACGGTCGGTGATCTTTAGAAATTTATTATCTACCATTTTCCCAATATCACCTGTATAAAGCCAGCCATCAATTACTGTTTCGGCAGTAAGGTCAGGGCGTTTGTAATATCCCATCATCACATTAGGGCCTTTACATAATATCTCGCCGTCTTCAGCAATCTTTACCTCAACGCCGTCTATTACCGGCCCCACCGTACCAAACATCCGCTCGCCTTCGTTTAACTGGTTTACACATATAACCGGCGATGATTCTGTTTGCCCGTATCCTTCAACAATAGGAATGCCCGCAGCACTGAAAATTCGTATCAGCCGTAGCTGGCAGGCGGCCGCACCGGTAACAATACATTTGATCTCGTTGCCCAGACCTGCACGCCATTTACTAAAAACAATTTTGTTAGCCAATGCTAATTGCATACGGTAGCCGGCACTGCCTTTTTGTTGTAAATCATATTTTTCGGCAAGCCCTAACGCCCAGAAGAAAAGCTTTTTTTTAATGCCTTTCTGTTCGTTGCCCTTGGCTAAAATTTTCTCATATACTTTTTCTAAAAGCCTTGGAACCGTTGTAAACATTTCCGGCTGTACCTCTTTCATGTTCTCGCCTAATTGCTCAAGGCTTTCCGCATAATAAATAGAGGCACCGGCAAACAAATACACATACGTCACCATACGCTCAAATATGTGATTGAGCGGCAAAAAGCTTAGCACTTTCGTATTCATGGTAATCGGGAAATCGGGCAAGGTACTTAACACATTACTCAGCACATTATGGTGGGAAAGCATCACTCCTTTTGGCGTGCCTGTTGTACCAGATGTGTAAATAATAGTGAACAGATCCTCAGTATTGATTTTTTTGGAAGCTGCTTCTATACCCAATACATGATCCTGCCTGCCAAGCGATAAAATCTCACTCCAGTGTTTTATACCATCTATTTTTTCGAAGCTAAAGCTGCCTTGTACGGTTGGCGTGTTAGGTAAAACATCTTTTAGTTTTTGATGAAGTTCTTCGTCGTTAAAGAACACAAACTTTGCCTTTGTATCGTTAATGATGAAGCTTATGTCCTGCACATGCGCAGTAGGATAAATAGGAATTAACACAGCGCCAATTTGCTGTACTGCGAGATCCAAAAAAACCCACTCCGGACGGTTCTTTGAAAGAATAGCAATTTTGTCGCGGCCCTCAACAGACATGTCGCCGCTGCTTACACCCAAGGCCAGTAAACCTGCACTTAAGCCGTCAACAATGTTCTTTACTTCCTGTGTGCTGTAACTGCGCCATTGGCCAGCCTCCTTAGCTACTAGTGCGCCTGCTACAGATCCTTTTTGCAGTTGCAGATCAATACAATCAAATAAACG
The DNA here is from genome assembly GCA_028288675.1 of Flavisolibacter sp. GTDB lineage: Bacteria > Bacteroidota > Bacteroidia > Chitinophagales > Chitinophagaceae > Flavisolibacter. Next base: position 9,349 of record JAQBNG010000132.1, read on the forward strand.
GTGGGGCTTGTTCATACTTGCTAAGCTTAGGCGTACAAATTAAGAAATTCGAAAGGAATGAAGAACAGTTTTCTTTCTGCAATGTTATGTGCTTTGTGTTACTGAAAGCGAAGCACGAAGAACACGAAGTTTTGCAAGAAGGACACGAAGAATACAATTTTCTTATCCTGAAATGTAAACGGTTTTGCACTACTTCTTTAACCAAACCGCTTCTACTTCTATGCTTATTGGTTTTGTGGATGAAGAACTGCTGAAACTGATCTCCAGCTTTTCAGCATCAGTTATAGAAAATGGCTTTGTACTGTTAGATTTAAAATACAAAGGCAGAAAACCAGGGTAAGGTCGCGGCAGTAGGAGCATGGAATCTTTCTTTAAATCAGGTAACACAATTTCAAACTCCTGAAATTCTTTTTTCACAGAAAGAGTGGTGGCAAAGGCTTGCGCATCATCTGTTATGAGGGAAAACTTTACAGATGCCCCTTCCATTGATCTGGCTCTTACAACCAGTTTAGTAAAGGTTGAAAGTTCATCAACCCGTCCATTTATTTTATCGCTGAAGAAATATTGCCATCCCATTATTTGCTGTGCAGCAGGCTTGTTCATTGCTGTTTTTAAAACGAGCTGGCCACGTTTATCAGCAGTGATATACTCAACAGAATTATTGCGCCAATCGGTATTATATAGTATCACGCCATTCTTATCTGTTGTCGCATTAAAAAGTTGTAACGGTGTTTGCGTCGATGCTACAAATGTTTGCCAGCTTTCATTGCGGTAATCATCCCATGCATAAGGATCGCCTTTAAAGCCTCCGGGGAAAGTATAAGTGTCTCCATCTGATTTTTTAATCATGATGCGGTAATTGACGATACCCGGAGTTACCATATCTGCGGGAACGTTCGCTTTGTACTCATACGCTTTTACTTTTTCCATCGGTACCGTTTTCCATTTGTTACATAAGTTGCGGAGCTCAATGGAAACTTTATCAGTTGAATCAATACCAATAATTTTTGTGGAGATGGGGAATGATTTAAAGAATGAAACATCATTAACTGGTTGATGGACTACAAATGTTTCAGATGAAAAAGATGATGGTGCATAAAATTCAGCAACCACTGGAAAAATTGGAGATACAATATTCTTATTTTGATTTACAATCCGATACCCCCCGGTTTTATTAAAATATTTCCTTCAATTGTTTCATTAAAATTATTATTTGGATTTAAACCACTAATGTTTATGCCCTTTGATAATTCAGGCGACAAGAACTCTATTTTTTGCTTTTGCCATGCAATAGCCATAACCCTTTTCTTTGGCGAAGCTTTCTCAAATGGATCATGTGTCTTAATAGCATCAGGCAGGGCTTCCAGGAACCATGCACCATCATTAGTCTGTTATAAAAATAAAAGGTCGGAACAACAGCCTTACAATAGAAGAACTCTTTATAAAATATAGAAGGTCTTTGCAACAGCTGTAAATTATAAGAGCTCTCCCTAAGACCTTCTATGTTTAGCAGTAGCCCGTTTATTTAAATGCATTCAATGCTGCTGTTGGCCTGCCACTGTTATCAAAGGCTCCTAATGTATATCCTTGCCAGTTGCTGTAAGCTTGCGGCTCCCAATATAAAACGCCAATGCCTTTATTATTAGCAACCGACTTTGTTTTCATAATCAAATCTTCTATAAAAGAATTGGAGGCAGTTGGCTGATCCCAGCTCATACCAATTTCCACGACCATTACGTCCTTGTTATAACGTGCCACCATATCATTCATATTCACCAACGCCTGTGAGTTCAACGTAGCCCAGTTTGTTGAAGAAGGATAGATTGACATGCCAATCACATCCCATTTACCACCGTTAGCTTTCAAGCCGTCAAATGACCAGCGGAACAAAGCATTGTCCCATCCATTTGAAAGATGCACAACCACTTTAGCAAAAGGGAATACTGCTTTTACAGCATCATAACCCGTCGTAATTAATTGCGCATAGTTAGCCATGTTGGTTGATGCCTTCCCCTCCGGCCACAGCATACCATCATTCGTTTCGTTACCTACCTGCACCCACTCCGGTGTAACGCCTGCGGTTTTTAATGCCGTGAGTACGTCAGTTGTATGAGCGGCCAAAGAGGCTTTTAAACCATTAAGGTCTTGTGCTGCCCATGCTGCAGGCTTTGTCTGTTTACCAGGATCGGCCCAGCTATCGCTGTAATGAAAATCAATCATAACTCTCATGCCTGCGGCTTTTGCACGTAGGGCTTTTGCTATAACATCGGCTTTGTTATTCCACCCGCTTGCAGGGTTTACCCATACACGTAAACGGATGGTGTTCATACCAAGGTTTTTTAAGATAAGAATCAAATCCTGCTCTGCGCCACTGCTGTTGTAAAATTTTTTGCCTGCTGCTTCCATTTCGGTAAGCCAGCCTACGTCTGCTCCTTTGGTAAAGATTACCGGCGTCGGGGCAGGGTTTGGAGGAGGAATCGGGTCAGGTGTTGATGATTTTTTGCAAGCGGTGGTACCAGCTAAAATGAAGAGGACCAAAAATAATTTTCTAAATAAATTCATTGTTTTAATAGGTTTAGCATCTTTAAAATTAGGGATAGAAATCCTTTTCATATTTCAATTAATAAGTACAAAAAGTAAGGCCATTCATAAACTGAATGGCCTTACTACAATTTAAAATTTACCTTATTAGTTGATAGTTACCGTTTGTGTTTTTTCATTTAATGTGATGGTATAAGTTCCGGCAGTGGCGGGTGTTTTAAAATTGTCGCCACCTTCCCACTTTATTTTGCGTACACCTGCACCGGTTCCTGCACCGGCATCTTCGTAATCAAAAGCACCCCATGCGCCTCCGGCAACAAACTTAAAATCCTTGCCCGCTTTTAGTGCAATGCTTATCGTCCAAACACCATTGCCGCTGTATGTCATTTGCGGCGATGTTGGCGGATCCCAATCATTTACACCTGCCTGGTTAATGCCATCGCCAACTACCCTCATTTGTGTAGCTGAACTCATTTCATACTTTACATCATTTACATTGCGACCATCCCAGATAACACGGTATCGGCCTGCAGTTGTAATGTTGGGCATGTTAGCACCATTCACTTCCAGTGAAGTTCCGCTGGCACCGGTTGCACCATAGCTTCTTGCATTAGTTACTGTCAAATCTCCATTGTTCCAGTCGTTATGGTCAATCAGTTTCCAGCCATCAACAGTAAAATCGGTAACGCCAACAAACAGGTTGGTAGCTGCTAAACCCATTGCATAATTAGGGAACACATTGGGTGGCGTCCAGCCTGCGCCGGTAGCACCGCCAACAAATCCCATTCTGCCTTCCCTGATGTCATACTTCATATTGGTAGCATCAATGCTGATGCGGTAAAACCCTGCTGACGCCACAGTCAGGTTGCCACCGCTTGCGCTTAAATTACCCCCCGATCCTCCAAAACTTGTAGTCCAGCTGCGGCCTTGCGAAATTTTAAATTCGGCATTGGCAGGTAAATAAATGTACATGTAATAAAGCTTGTTCAGTGCTCCCGTACGCAGGTCACGAATAAACTCCGGTGCCGTAGGCGGGTCCCAATCTACCCCGTTTCCTGTTGCACCCTGGTAACCGCCGGGCATATAAAACCTCAATAGCGGGATGTACGTATTGATAGTAACTGCCACTGCATTTGAGTAAGCAATAGCGCCTTGTGTGGTTGTTGCTTTTACACGATATTCAATTTTACCGGCAGTGCCACCGGCAACATTTTCATTCAGTGCAGTTTGGTTTAATTCTCCCTGTGTTAATGCCTTATTGAAAACCGAAACACCACCGGCAATCTCCTGTGGTGAAGCGAAGTTTTTACCTGCCGAATCGTATTGTACCGTATAAGTTATTGTTCCGCTATAGCCTTTAAAAGAAGGCGTCCAGGAAAAGGTCAGTGCATTTTGTGCTGCATTGGCCAATGTACCTGTTACTGTTGTTGCACTGCTTGTAAACACAGATGGATCTGAGAAAGGTGTTACCTGCAATTTTACAGTGTTGGAAGTATATCGCTCATTGTTATTACTGTACGATGAAATCACCCTGATATCAAGTGTATAAGGGGTGCCTAATGTGAAGCCATAGTTCAACAGGATGGTATTAAGGTCGCGGCCTGTAAGAGCCGTGGTTAAGTTGCCCGTTACCTCTTTGGTTATAGCCTGTGCAAAGTTTCTTCCGGTGGAATCTATTTGAAGGAGAAACTTGTACCTGCTGCTGTCAGTTGCATATTTGGGGCTTGTCCAGTTGAAGGTTACAACATTGGTAGTGGAGTCGGCTGCAGTTGCTACAACAGCAGTTTTGGTAGAGGTTAATGTAACCGCAGTGCCATTTTCGTATCGCGGCAAATCTTCAACTTTATTACAGGCCATCAGTAACGAGAAGACACCGATGGTGAGTAAGAATATTTTAAAAATTGATTTCATATAAAAAGCTTTGTAATGTTTATAATTTGGTTACGGTGATTTTCCCTCTTTGAAAATCAACTTCAATTTTATACGTGCCACTTACAGCTGGTGCTTTCATATCGCCGCCGCCTTCTTTAAAGTCGAAGCTATTGGTGTTATTTAAGTTGTTAGCCCCATCAAACCCATACTTCACAGTCCAGCTACCATTAACAGGCAGAAGCAGGTATGATTTATCAGCATTCAAGGCAATGTTAAGCGTATAAAAAGTAGGTGTTGTCCTTGTGAATTTTTGAGAAGGTGATGGCACAGGATTATCCCATCCCGTGGCGTCGCCACCTGGTGTAGCATTACCTACTATGTATAATTCACCGGAGGATGGCGGCGTCACTTTTGGCGGTATGGCGTAAGGTGTTACCACAAACTTTAAAACATTAGAAGGCAACTCCACAGCATTGGAAGCCAATGATGACTTTACTCTTATTTCTACGTTGTGCGGCACTCCGGGTTTTAATTGCAACTGGTTAAGAAGGTAATCGTTAAAATCATTTTGTGTAAACGCTATGCTCAACTCCTTACTTACCACGATTGTTTTTCTATTCGGGTTAGTAAAATTGGCGCCGGTTGTATCGATTTCCACTGCATACGATACATCTTGTGAACTTGTGCCAGTAGTAAACTTATAGGCTGGATTGGTCCAGGATAATTTTATTGCTTCCTGATCTTTAGCAGCAAATGAAAGCGGAATGGTTCCCGTTTTAGAGGCAGTTAATGCCGGTGCGGTGCCACCTTCAAAATAGTTTTTATTTTCATCCTTAGTGCAAGACCAAAAAGTAAAAAGCCCTGCAGATAAAAGCAATAATTTGAAAATATTTTTCATAATAAAAGAGTATTTAAATTAATAACCAGCGTTTTGTTCAAGATTGGAATTGGCGGTGCGAACAGTAGCGGGAATTGGAAAAATGTTGTACTTGGTATCTGCCCCGGTGCCATTGGCCACCCCACCTTTCCATTGCCATAAATAAGTGTTGGTAGTAAGCAAGCCATAACGAATTAAATCAGTGCGCCGGTGGCCTTCCCAATATAATTCACGTCCACGCTCATCTAACACGGTTTGTAAAGTAAGGTCAGAGGCATTAAGCCTGCCAATGTTTGAAGGGCCATAGCTTTCGCCGTAGGCTCTGAAACGAAGTTTGTTTATATAATCCAATGCCGTTGCCGCATCACCTCCTGCACCACTGCGCAAATGCGCTTCTGCATAAATAAGATACATCTCAGCCAAACGGAAAACCGGGAAATCGATGTCGGCAAAATCCCTGTTTTGTGCATCAGAAACCGGTAAACCATCAGAACGTATGTTGCGGAACTTTTTAACATGCACCCCTTGTGCGAAGTCGCCTACATTAGTAATATCCGCTTTGGCAAGGTTGGTAAACATTGCTCTTTGGTCGGTAGCACCTGTTTTATCGGCGAACAAATTCGTAAACTCTTTCGTAGTTCTATATCCATACCAGCCCCCACCTACACCATAGTCATTAAAATCATCGCCAGCAGCAGCATGAACAAGGAAAGTTGTATTGCCATACGATTTGGTGCGGGAACCATCACAATTGATTGCATAAATAAATTCGTCTTTTTGCTTGTCGTTATCAGCCATAAACAGTTTTGCATAACCAGGCTTCAAAACATATCCTGCAGCAATTGCTTTTTTTGCATAGGTAATTGCGTCGGTGTAACGCTGTGTACCTGTATATACATTTGCATTCAGATATATACGGGCTAATAATGCCCAGGCAGCAGCCTGATCAACCCTTCCATATTCAATGGTTTTTGCCGGTGCCAGGTCTGCATCTATTGCTTTTAGCTCAGTTTCAATATAGGTAAATAAGTCAGCACGATTTTTCTGCGCCGGCAAAGCAGCACCAATCAAATCTGTCTCTGTAATAAAGGTTGTTTTACCAAAGAGATCCATCATAGCCCAGTAATTAAAAGCCCGCAGGAAACGAACTTCGGCTCTAGACTTTTTGATGTCAGTCGCGTCGGCGCCGGTAATATTTCTGGAAGCTAATTTATCATCAGTAGCTTCTCTTAAATACTCATTTCCGATAGTAACATTATAAATTAACCGGGAGTATAATCCAAGTAAGAAAGGATCGGAACTTGTCCATTTTAAACCATGAAAATCTTTAATGGTTTGGTCATCCCAGGAAACAATCGCTTCATCGGTTGGCAATTCCTGTGCGTTAAAAAAGCCTCGGATAAAAGGTGATTGTGAGCCTTCATCCAAACCCTGGATATCCGATGCGCCGGCAGGACCTGCATTACCGGTTGTGGCAAGGCCGCCATATACTTTTGCCAATACAGACTTATAGCCTGCAGCAGTTGCATACGTAGTGGCAGGTGTTAAATCATTCTGTGGATATAAGTCCAGTTTCTTTGCGCAGGAGGTAATGGTGATTACTGCAGCAAAGCCAAGAACAAGTTTGTTTATTATTGTAAGTTTCATATAACAAAAGAGTTTGCGTAAGTTAAAAATCTAAGTTCAGGCCTAAGCTATAGATGCGTGGGCGAGGATAAATGTTTCCATCAATACCAAAGTCGCTTGCATTTTCAGGATCTAATCCTTTATACTTGGTTATCACTCCTACATTCTGAATACTTCCATTGATACGCAGGGAAGCTTTGTTGCGTAATACGCGGCCAAGGGTATATCCAAGGTTAATATTATCAAACCGAAGAAAAGATGCATTCTCAATAAAATAATCAGATAAAAACTGGTTCTGCGAATTGTTTTGGAAGCCTGTTTCCAAATAGCTGACAGAAGCATTACCAATAAAGCTGATTGGATTTTTTAGTACAGATAAAATTCCGCTACCGGCCCGGTATTGATTGAACATGTAGTTACCTGACATGCCATGAGCGGTTACCTGCAAACTGAATTTTTTATATACAGCTTGCGTGCTGAAACCAAACAATACATCAGCATCGGGCTTTTTATATAGGTACCGGTCATCGGCATTCACCATTCCATCCCTGTTTATGTCTTCATACAAACCTTCAATCGGCTTATCATTCTTATCATAAACCTGCTTGTAAACAAAGAAGGTATTAGGAGAATAACCTACAATGTTCTTTCCAATAAAATTACCCGTGGCAATACCAATTCCACCTACATCAATACCTTTAAAATTAGGGTCCTGGTATTTTAAAAGATTAGTGATTTTTCTCTTATTATAACCCAGGTTAAAACTTACGTCCCATACAAGGTCCTGGGTTCTTACCGGTGTTGTATTCAAAACAAACTCCACTCCATTTACATCCATATTACCCACATTGGTTGTAATACGGTTTACAAAGTTGGCACCTGGCGCTACAGGGACATTGCTTAGCAAATCTTTTGTTTTTTTGACGTAATAATCAATTGAACCGGATATCCTGTTATCAAAAAGACCAAAATCTAAACCGATGTTCGTAGTAGCGGTACTTTCCCATTTGATGCTGGCATCATAACCTTCGGGACGCAAAAAAGTGTAAAAATTATTACCAAACTGGTATTGAGCAGAAGAATTACTAACTGTATAGCGGGTTAAATAAGAATAGTAACCAATACCTTCCTGCTGGCCGGTTTCGCCCCAGCTTGCCCGTAGTTTTAAATCGCTTATTTTATTAGTGCCTTTAAAGAATTCATCTTTTAACTTCCAGGCTGCTGCTACTGCGGGAAAATAACCTACCCTTTGGTCTGGTGATAATTTGGAAGAAGCATCTCTGCGTAACGAAGCAGTTATTAAATATTTATCGGCAACAATGAAGTTTACTCTGCCCAAATACGACTCCAACCGATATTCAGGATTATCAGTGAGGAAAGTAGGCTGAGAATTTTCGATGGTATCTTTTAGCGCAGGCTTTAAACGATCGGATATAGGACGATAACTAAAAGAAGCAAAATTGGAAACGTTAGTTAAGAACGCCTGGTAGGAATGGCCTACCAAAACATCAAATTTTGTATTTATTGCTTTAATTTCTTTTGCATAAAACAACTGAACATCAGCCAGCGTATTTCTTTTGCCCTGCTCATAATGTGATTTTCTACCCCCGCTTTTATAATTGGTAGCAGATAAAGAATCTACATTGTCATTGCCTTCACCTTTAGTTTTATCTAATCCAAGGTTTAGTAATACATGCAAGTCAGGCAGAAAGTGCAATTTGTAATCTAACTGTACGTTGCCTATAAAACGATTTACTACTGACCTGTTATCCCTTAAATTAATTAATGAGAGAGGGTTTCTTGTTGCAAGGTCAATCGGGTTGCCGTCGGCCTGTAACCACTCGTAAAAACCACCGAATTTATTGGCAGAATAAAGGGGTTGTGTAGGATCGAAAGCTACTGCAGAACCTACCGCACCCTGGTCGGAGAAATTATTATTGATCCGGCTGGCCCGTGCATTAACGTTTACAGAAAGGTGATCGTTTAAAAACTTTGGAGACAAGTTCAAGGAAGCAGATAGACGATCGAACTTATTTTTTAGTAACACACCTTCCTGGTTTAAAAAACCGAAAGAAGCTCTGAACGGAAGCATACCTACCGCACCTGTGGCACTCAAATTATTATCCACTCCAATCGCTTTACGGTAAATTTCTTTCTGCCAGTTTGTATTTTCCTTACCCAATAAGCTTTTGTAGGTATTACTTCCTGTAGACGCAGCGTCTTTTGTAATTATATCTCTTACCTGGTCACCAGTTAATACCTCCACTTGTTTTGCAACTTCGCTCAACGAAACCTGGGTATTGAAGTTATAACGCACCTTTCCTCTTGTACCTTTTTTTGTGGTAACTATAATAACACCATTCGATGCCCTTGATCCATATAATGCAGTGGCAGAAGCATCTTTCAGTACACTTACAGATTCAATGTCATTTGGGTTAATGGTGCTCAAAAGATTACCCGACCCGGATATACCATTTCCTTCTACAGGCACACCATCAATAACGATCAAAGGTTCGTTGGATGCACTTAAAGAAGCACCACCACGAATACGAATCTTACTGCCACCGCCTGCAGAACCGCCACCAGATGTTATCTGCAACCCGGCAACTTTACCTTGCAGCAATTGTTCAGGCGAAGGAATAAAACCTTTCTGAAAATCTTTAGATGAAACAGCTGTTACCGAACCCGTTAAATCGGCTCTTCTACGGGTACCATAAGCAACCACGACTACTTCATTCAAACCTCCGGCAGTAGCCTGCAAGGTGACATTAGCCGAAGCTAGTCCGCTGATAGCCGCTTCATGGTAGCCGTAACCAACAGAGCTAAAAACTAAGGTTGTAGCAGCAGCCGGAACGGAAAGTGAATAACTGCCATTATCGGCAGTTGTGGTTCCCCTTGAAGACTGGCCCTTTACAGAAACCGATACGCCGGAAATCCCTCTGCCCGATGAATCAGTCACTTTTCCGGTAACAACTTTGTCCTGGGCCGAACCAATAAAAGAAAGGAGTAAAAACAGCGGTAGCCCAATAGCATTGAGCAATTTTCTCACGTTCATAGCAATCAATTAATTAATGTTTATAAAGAATAGCAGTTTAACTAATGTGTATCGAGGACACAATTTTAAATCTTTTTTAAGATATTTGAAAGTTTCTTATCAATTTTCTGCGAAATTTTTCTTTGCCTGCCTGAAATAGTTGGATTTCATTAAACAACAAGCCTCTGATCTATATGAAGAGGAGCCCTTCCATTCTTTTTTAAGCTAGGCCGTGCTTTATATAGTTTACCGGGACGGTGCGGCACATCTTCTTCCATTTCAGCTAAATCAACCAGCCAATCTTTTACCATTAGTCTTTTTCTGAAGTTTCTTCTATCAAGCTCTATTCCGAGGATAGCTTCGTAAATATCCTGCAGCTCACGCAGGGAAAACTTTTCAGGCAACAAGTTGAATACAATAGGATGCTCCATTACGGCATCTCTTAATTGTTTGAGACAGGTATCTAAGATTATTTTATGATCAAAAGCCAATTTCTTCAGACTATTTACCGGGTGCCAGCTTACATCGTCATGGGTAATTTGAAAATTGCTGCTCTTACTGTTCACTAATGAAAAATAAGCCGTGGTTATTACACGGCCCGACGGATGGCGACCAATGTTTCCAAACGTGTGCACTTGTTCTAAATACACATCGTGCAGCCCGGTTCGTTCCTGCAAAACACGGTAGGGTGCCTCTTCCAGGTCTTCATCCGGGCCTACCAAATCGCCAAGTAAGGAGTATAGGCCTTCAAATTCTTTCAGATCCGATTTAATAAGAAGCACTTTAAGCGCTTTATCCTGATAGCTAAAAATTACGCAATCCACCGATACAGCAATGTTGAAAAAATCCTGGTGACTGCGCCGCTCAGTAGCAGCAGTTTTCAATTGTCCCATGCATGTTTATTGAAGGGTTAAAGAAATAGTTTTGGTTTTGTCCTTTGTCTGTAGTTTTAAAAAGTAACTCCCCGCTGGCACATTTGGCTTTGATAAAGGGAGTGTTTTACTTCCGCTGGTTAAAAAGCCATTGTAAACAGTAGTGATGTATTGCCCAACATTGTTATACAATTCAATTTTTGTACTACCACTTTGCGGCAGTTTTAATTCAACCGTATAGTTAGCTGTTACCGGGTTTGGATACACTTTAGCTTCCAATGTATTACCGCTCCAAGGAATATTTGCAACCGGTGTAGTAGTGAGATTATTTACGTTACGGTTTACATACACATGGAATTCTCCAGGCTGAAGTGTAAAGCTTTGCGCTGTTCCGGTAGATGTATGAATAAAATTGCCGAAGTAATCGTACCAGGTGCCTGCAGTGGGGAAAGTAACAGAACCGGTTTGCGGTACCACATCAAAATTGCCTATAACCATTACATCAGAAGTATCGTTGGCAGTGGTTAGCTTAATCCATTTAAAAGCGCCGGCTAAACTCTTTTCAATTGTTGAAGATTGAAATACGTCTTTATACCATTGATGAAAGCGCAGCTTGTTTAACTGGCTGTATACATCAAATACATGTTTGCGTCTCTCCTCGTTTTTGTAATCCCAGCGAATGGGTTTCGGATCTAACTTTTTATCGCAATCGCCTCCTTCGCCGTTTGTAGATAAATAACAGCGGGAATAATCATAGCCAAGTTCACCAAACTGCCAGATCATTTTTGGTCCCGGAATAGTTAGCAGGAAGGCAGCATTAAGCTCCATTCTTTTTAAAGCAGTAGCCGTATCTTTTATGGTATAACTGCCTGCTGTATTACCATATTTAATGTTTTTGTACGTGATGCGTTCTTCATCATGACTTTCCATGAACGTGACCAAATGAGGGTTTGTCCATCCTTTTGTTGTATGAACGCCGCCGTCAAAATTGGAGTTTCCAATGTATCCCATCGATGCTTCCTGGTATTGCGTCCACACATTGGCCCACAGAAGTAAGCCGTTGTTATCAGCTAACTCTTTTTCCTCTGTATTATCAGCAAAATGTTCCAATATGATGTAGCTGGCCGGATCAACTGCTTTGATGGTAGCCGCATAACCGTTTATAATAGCGATACGGCTTGCATCGTAAGCAGAAAAAGTAGCATCATTGGAAGAGGGCTTTTGCGTAAGCCCTTTTGAAAAATCAACCCGGTAACCATCAACTTTATACTCGGTTATCCAGTGCTGCAATACACGGTTGAAAAAAGATTTCGTGTCGGCGCTTTCATGGTTAAAATCTTCACCAAAGCCAAAGGCATGAGGCTGAACGGCATTGTACCAGGGGTTATTAGCTGCAGGCCTGTTGTTTTGAGCATCCCAATACAAGCGGGCCAAAGGCGATGGGCCATACGTATGGTTTAATACAATATCCATAATAACGGCTATACCGTTTTTATGGCAGGTATCAATGAATTCTTTAAGTGTGTTCTTCGGTCCGTAATATTTATCGGGTGCAAAGTATTGGTAGGTATTATATCCCCAGCTACTATTTCCTTCAAACTCTGTCCAGGGCATTATTTCAACAGCATTTATACCTAAGCGCTTTAAATAACTTAGGGTATCCTTTAATGTTTTCCAGTCATGAGCCGTTATAAAATCCCTAACCAGCAGTTCATAAATCACCAATCCTCTTTTATCCTGTTTGGTAAAATTGCTGACACCCCAATTGTACGTTGGTTGTTGGGTTTGCAATATGCTAACAATACCTGTTTGACCGGCAGGATAAGGTTTAAGATTAGGATAGGTTGAAGAAGTGATGAAGCCATCATTGAATGGATCTAAAAGTTTTTCCGCATACGGGTCGGCGATTTTTATGGTGCCATCTACTACATATTGATAAGCATATTCGGTGCCGGCAATAAGGTTGTTAAGGGCTATCCAAAAGAATTTTCCATCCGGCGTTTTGTTCATGAGCGTTTGGGTCCAATTGTTAAACTCACCAATAACGCTGGCGTAGCCCTTACCGGGTGCCCGCAGTACAAGGGTTGCCGATGTGCTGCCGGTATAATTAATGCCATCCTGCACACCGGCAGGTAACGCAGCCACCGGCGAAACAGGGGTACCTATTTGCATCCGCAGTGTATCAGTAGCAAGGGTAGCACTTGAGTTGGTTGCTGATATATACATTGTATAAAAACCCGGCGTTGGAAATGACACACTGGTGGCAACTGTATCGGAAGAACCTATCGAACCAGTGTAAATAGTGGAATTCACATCTAACCTATATGTAGTGGCTCCTGCTATTACTGCTTTAATGGTATAATTTCCTATAGGGTAGCTTGCTTGCTCAGTAACTGGCGTATAGGTAGGTTGCGTAACCGGCTCCACAAATCGTATAGCAGCGGCACCAAAGTAAACTGGGATGTACATATCGGACTCATCAGTGTTGGCTTGCTTTTTTGTACCACTGCCGTTACGAAATAGGATGGCAATTTTCCTGATGGATTCAGTGGCATCGGTAATGCCAAAGAAGCTGCGCAAGCTACCAGTGATGGTGTACGTCCATTTGTTGTTGCCGATGTAGGTTGCGTTGGCGGCGACCAGCGTCGTAGCCCAGGTAAACTTACTGTACCGCCAGTCATTGGCACCGCTACTTTTGTTTGTAATAACACCAATATGTACATATACGTCAGTGGCAGGCGTATAATTCAGTAATCCCCCATTGCCTTTGGTGGCATCCATTGTAATAACCAAAGTTTGAGTGGTATTATTTTCTACAGGGAAAGGCGGTGTCCAGCTAAGCAGTTGCGAATAGGAAAAAAGCCCGCAACAGGTTGCGATGAGAAGCAGCAGCAATCGTTTCATAAATCAGGTTTGCGGACTAAAGATAACAGGAATATGTACTTTTCACACATTACAGCAAAAAAAATTTCAGCCCTATTTTTACAGCTATGAACCAGGATAAAGTAAAGGCAGTTCAGCAAACTACTGTTACACTTCTAAAAAAAATAAAAGAAGAAGATCTTACCACAAAAGATGTTGAAGACCTTAGAGCGGTGCTACGCTTTCATGAACACCGCTATTATATTCAAAGTGATCCGCTGATCTCTGATTTTGAATATGACAGTTTATATAAAGGATTGGAAGCCCTGGAAGCCGAAGCACCTGACTTGATTGTACCTGACTCTCCTACCCAGCGTGTAGCCAAAGGCTTGACGAAAGATTTCCCAAACGTACCCCATTTGGTGCCCATGCTTTCCCTTGACAACTCTTACGATAGCGATGACCTGGTTGATTTTGACCGCAAGGCAAGAGAGCTAACCAGGCTATCGGAAATTGAATATTGTGTAGAGCCTAAGTTTGACGGTGCCTCAATTTCATTAGTGTATGAAGGCGATCATTTGGAACGTGGCGCCACCCGTGGCGATGGTGTACATGGCGATGATATTACACCCAACATCAAGCAAATAAGAACCATTCCTTTATCTGCAAGGTTTAGTGAATACGGCTTGCAAACAGTAGAAATTCGTGGGGAGGTTTTAATTAATAAGAACAACTTCAAAAAGTTTAATGAAGGTCTGGCAGAAGCAGGTTTAGCACCGCTGGCTAATCCACGCAATGCGGCTGCTGGCACCTTGCGTATAAAAGACCCTGTGGAAGTAAGGCGAAGAAATTTAGAAACCTTTGTCTATCACGTTAGCTATTACGTGTTGGATAATGGAAGACAGATGACAGATGACAGTAAAGACATTGATTTAACAAACAGTCCGTCATCCGTCAACTCCCATCTGTCATCACACTCAGGCACACTGGAAATGCTTTGGGACCTGGGCTTTCGCAGCCCCTCAAAAGAAATGAAGGTGTTGAAAGGCATACAGGCCGTAATAGATTATTGCAATGAATTTGAAATAAAGCGTGATGACCTGCCTTACGAAATTGATGGCATGGTGATCAAGGTAAACGATTTTGAACTGCAGGATAAAATGGGCATGACCACCCACCATCCCCGGTGGGCCATGGCATTTAAATTTAAAGCACGACAAGCAACGAGTAAACTGCTTCGCATAGAATACCAGGTTGGCAGAACAGGCAACATAGGCCCGGTGGCTAAAATAGAACCGGTGCATATCGGTGGTGTAATGGTAGGCTCTGTTTCGCTTTTTAATGAAGATGTGATCCGTGAAAAAGATGTACGCATTGGCGATACGGTTTTGGTGGAAAGAGCCGGTGATGTAATTCCTTACATTGTAAAACCCCTGGTTGAATTACGAGATGGAACTGAACAACCAATTGTTTTTCCAAAGTGCTGCCCCTCTTGCGGAGATGAAATTGTACGGCTACCAGATGAAGCTGCGTGGCGCTGTGTAAACATTTCATGCCCGGCGCAGGTGTTAGAAAGATTGATGCACTTTGCTTCAAAAGATGCGATGGATATCAGAGGGCTGGGTGCTGCTAATATTGAAAAATTTTATAAGTTAGGATTGCTTACTTCTATTCCACAGGTTTATCAAATAGACTTTGATGCGATTGGTAAAATGGAAGGCTTTGGCGAGAAGTCGATCACCAATTTGCAAACGGCAATCAGCAACTCTAAAAAGCAACCGCTACACCGTTTAATTTATGCATTGGGTATCCGCTTTGTTGGCGAAACAATGGCGAAAGTATTGGCACATGCGGTCAATCATTTATCTGAGCTAAAAGATTTTGATGAAGAGAAATTAAAGACGCTGGAAGATGTAGGGCCGAAAGTAGCCAGCAGCATTGTGTTGTTCTTTAATAACGATGATAACCTGAAAATGCTTGAAGAGCTGGAGGCATTAGGGCTGCAATTGAGAAATGAAAAAAAAGATGGACCTGCGGGTGGTACCGACGGCAGCTTGCATGGACAGACGTTTTTGTTTACAGGCACTTTATTAAAATTAAAAAGAAGCGAGGCAGAAGAAATGGTAGAGAAGAACGGCGGTAAGATTGTTTCAGGGGTGAGCAGCAAACTCAATTACCTGGTCGTAGGAGAAGAGGCGGGAAGCAAGCTGGAAAAAGCAAAGAAGATTGCAAATATTCGCATCCTTAGCGAAGACCAATTTTTGCAGATGATTGGATAGAATGCTTACATGCCAGGGTTTGGGACGATGCCAAGAACAAGAGTCATTTGCGAAGCCTGCGAAAGGACGAAAGAAATAATTATTTTAACTCCGATATTAATTAGAAATATGGCAAGACGAATAATATATACCGTAACAAAATTTGTTCCTCCCGATAGAATAAACGAAGCGGCTTATTTGGACTTAAAGAATCTATTTTGCATTGATCCGACTTATTTAGTTGAGCCGGGTCATGAAAAACTTTTCAATAAGTTTAAAGGCGAAATTATTGCGGTAATCATAGGAAGTATATTTTGGATACTGTCCTTAATTTGTAAATCTGCTTTGGGTTATGGGACTATCGTAGAGATTCTTGAAGCAATCGTTTCTTTCCATTGGCAATAGGTGGTTTCAGTTTAATTCTCTTAGGACCGAGTTATCTTGGCTATATCGCTGACAAGAGAAAATATTATAAAAAGATGAAAAAAGATTTAATGAAGTCTAAAGATTACATAGACTTTCAAAGCTTATTTTATTTTAAAACTTAATTCCGGATTGAATGACTGACGTGAAAAAAGTAGGCAGAAAAAACAGCATATGTATGACCTGAAGCTTGTACAGTTGCCAACTCTATCCTTACTACGCCTTCGCCAGTTGATAATTTCTAAATGAATGCAGCAAAGCCTCCACCCTGTTTTGCCGTTCATCTTCCGAACCAAAAATTTTTACTATTTCTTTTTTAAATTCGTCGTCTTCTTCCTGTGCTATAAAAATCTCTATCGCATTTACAATTTCAGAATATACCTTATCTAATTCGTTATTGGCCTCTTCACCGGTTGTTTCATTAATTTGAAGATGAAAATGTTCCAGGCTGCCCAGGATATTTTCTAATGTTGAGGCCCTCGTTTTATTCAAATCATCGTACAAATAATCCTTACGCTTCAGTTCAAAATCTCTACCTAAATACAACCGCTTTACCTCTTCATCATCGGCCAATTCTTCTGCGCTGCCATGCTTAAAAATTTTCCCTTCAATCAGAAGGTAAGCCCTGTCGCAAATAGAAAGTGTTTCTGTCACGTTATGATCGGTAATAAGGATGCCGATGTTTTTAAATTTCAGCTTCGCCACAATAGCCTGTATATCTTCAACCGCAATAGGATCAATACCGGCAAAGGGTTCATCAAGCAAAATAAATTTAGGGTCAACAGCTAATGCCCTTGCAATCTCCGTCCGCCTTCTTTCGCCACCACTTAGCACATCTCCGGGGCTTTTACGCACATGGTGTAACCTGAATTCATCCAGCAAACTCTCCAACTTTAGCTTCTGTTCCTTGCGGGTAAGTTTTGTCATTTCCAACACGGCGCTGATGTTATCTTCCACACTAAGCTTCCTGAAAATTGATGGTTCCTGCGGCAGGTAGCCAATGCCTAACTGCGCCCGTTTGTACATAGCCAGCTTGGTAATGTCTTCGTTGTTTAAATAAACAGAACCTTCATCGGGTTTTATTAAACCCACCACCATATAAAACGTTGTGGTTTTACCGGCGCCATTAGGTCCAAGCAAGCCAACGATCTCACCTTGATTTACTTCTACCGAAGCCTGGTTTACCACCGTGCGTTTACCATAACGCTTCACTAATTCGCTTGTATGTATGCGGGTGCTCATTGGCGGTAAAAGTAGTTGATAGGTTGAAAAGTTGAAGAGTTGATAAGTTAAGAACATTAGAACATTGCTTTTTTGCTTTTCCACTAATCAACTATTCAACTATTCAACTAAACAGCCCCCTTTCATTTCTCCCAATCAACCCCTATGTTTGCAACCCATTATGAAAGTTATAGAGTACATCAATGAAGCGAAAGGCAGCCTTGTCTCCTTTGAAATTCTTCCTCCCCTGAAGGGCAAAGGCATTAATGCTTTGTGGGAACATTTAGACCCGCTGATGGAGTTTAAGCCCGCCTTTATTAATGTTACGTACCACCGCAGCGAAAGCATGTTTAAAAAAAAGCCCGATGGCACGTTTGATAAAGTTGAAGTGCGTAAACGGCCGGGAACTGTAGGCATTTGTGCTGCACTGATGAACCGCTATAAAGTTGATGCAGTTGCCCACCTTATTTGCGGTGGCTTTAGTAAGCAGGAAACAGAAGACGCCCTGATTGACCTTAATTTTTTAGGGGTAAATAATGTACTTGTGTTACGTGGTGATGCGCCACGAAATGAAAGCTCATTTGAGCCTGAACCTGGTGGCCACCGTTACGCCACGGAACTGATGCAGCAGGTTACAAATATGAACAACGGCATTTACCTGGAAGAAGATCTAAAGAACGCCGTTAAAACAAATTTTTGCATTGGTGTTGCCGGCTATCCTGAAAAACATTTTGAAGCGCCGAACATGCAAACCGACCTCGCAGTTTTAAAAGCGAAGGCCGATGCCGGCGCCGAATACGTAGTAACGCAAATGTTTTTCGACAATCAAAAATACTTTGCTTTTGTAAAAGCCTGTGTAGATGCGGGTATCACTATTCCTGTTATTCCAGGACTGAAACCTATCACTACAAAAAAGCAGTTGTCCATTATCCCGCGTACGTTTCATGTTGATATTCCGGAGGAGCTTTTATCGGAAATAATGAAATGTAAAACCGATGCGGAAGTGGAAATTGTAGGGCAGGAATGGCTACTGAAACAATCAAAAGAATTAAAAGCGGCCGGTGTCCCGGTGCTGCATTATTACACCTTGGGCAAGCCGCATGTGATAGCCAATGTGGTTAGAGAGTTATAAAACCTCACCCCTGCCCTCTCCAACAGTTGGAGAGGGAGTTCTACCGCACACCCCTTACTTTTATAGAAATAAAAAACTCAATCGCCTTTACGATTGAGTTTTTTATTTCTATGTACCCGGCGGACGGAACATCTATTTAGCTTTTCTTGCGTCGCACTCTTCAAGGTTCTTATCGTTATTGAGCAAATAAAAACTACAGAGAGAAAGAGAGAGAGACAGAGGAAGCCTTCGTGTCACTTTGTGTCTTGGTGTCTCCGTGGTTTAAAAAACCCATAAGCAACAAAGCTCTTACAGAGAGGTTGCAACAGCTACAACCTTCACTTAATTTAAAAGTAAACTCGCTACTTACTACCTGCCTTCTTCACCAAATCTTTCCATTCTTTTTCATCTACAGAAACAGGATACTTCCTTTTTAAATCTGCTATCCATGCTTTTTCCAACTCGGTTTGATAATCATTTATCACCAAACCTTTTGCTTCTGTAAAATTTCGTGGCTCCACTTTAGAATGTAATGCAATGATGTAAGCGAAAGAAACTGTGTTATCGCCTTTATTTATAACCGGTGTGGTAATGGCGCCAACGCTTATAACATCTTTAGTCCCTTTTGGAATTTGCCCTAACTCAAAGCGGCCTGAATCGGAAGTTATTTGCTCTGTATAATTGTTTACTACTGTTTTCCACGCCGATGGAGTTTTACGTAAGGCTTTATAAAATTCTTTTGCAGTTTCTTCATTCGACGCATAAAAAATAACCGCGTCAGCGCTTTGCTTCCATTGATACTTGTTCTTATGTTTTTGATAGTAATCAGCCAAAGCAATCGTATCTGTTTGTGCCGGTGTCCACACTTGCCGCTGCATAATTTCAAAAAATAAATTACCCTCCGCAAATTCCGTTACCTGGCGGCGAAAGTCTTCGTTGAATTCCTCTAAATGATCCTGGTAATATTGCAAAGCAGTAGCCTGTACATACTCATCCCATATTTGTGGGTAAGGCTTTACCCCACTGCCATCGGGCCTGTTGCGGGCCGTTTGCGCATACGTTATCCAGTCTTTAGCCAGACTACTTTGGGTTCCTATTTTTAAAACGGGTGTTGATGCATTTATAGTAAGCCTGTTCTTGGGAGGCATATAACCTAATATGCTATCGCTATAAGCCCATAGTTCACTGTCAGGAAAAATCTCTTTTTTACTACCAGCTTCTTTCAAAACTTTTTGCACCAGTACATTTTTAGTACTTTGTATACGGTCACCCGTTTCTACTTTCCTGCTTAATGCATCCCTGGTATCTGCATCTAATTTAGAGGGTGCAGGCAGCAGTTTTATTCGCTTTACAATATGGTAGCCATGTGCAGTAATAAAGGGCTTGCTTACGGCGCCATCCTTTGGTAAAGAAAACACAGCGTTTTCAAAAACGGCATCGTACTCACCAACGCCAAACTCACTCATTTGTCCGTTGGAGGCCGATGAAATCACATCGTTGCTAAAGGCCGTAGCCTGCTTACCAAAATCATCACCGGCTACCAAACGCCTATAAAGCGAGTCTGCTTTTTTCTTAAGCACGGCTTTCTCTCCTTCACTAATGCCAGGCGGAAAAGCTAAAAGAATTTGTGCCGCCTTAATCCTGCCACGGGCTTTTCTTTCACCCACGTTTTTAAAAATATGGTAGCCCTTTTTTGACGTATAAACAGCAGCTATTTTTCCGGCAGGTGTTGCATACACAACATTCTCTAATTCGTATGGCAGGGAAAAAACAGTTATCCATCCAAGGTCACCGCCATTGGTTTGCACCGATGGATCATCTGAATATTTTTTAGCCATTTCTTCAAACTTTGCTCCCTTACTCAGGCCATCCTGAACTTCATTAAGTTTCTTTTTTGCGGTTGCCGAATCAACCATGCCCGCCTTTACGAAGGCAATAAAAATATGAGCTGCATGAACATCTTTTTGCGAACGGGAAAAGGCTTCAGTAACCAGCCTGTTCAGGCCTTCTTTATCATTTAAGTAGGCCGGCATAATTTGCTGACGCAAATTTGCCAGATCGGTTATCAACTGCTGCGAAGTGTCAAGATGCGCTTCTTTTGCTTCCTGGATTTTTAAGCGGGAAGCGATGTAGAGGTCAAGGTATTCCTTCAGCACCTTTTCGTTTGTAACGCCGTTATTATTTTTTTTGAAGGCTTTTAGAAAATCATCAGCGGAAACAGCTTCTTTCCCATAAGTAAATAAGGTTTGCGCCGGCACAGAAAAAGCGGCCAGCAAACACAAAGCAGTTAGTAGTTTTTTCATCAGATATAAGTTGGCATTTTATTTCATTCAAAGGAGGCAGCAGGCCATGTTTTTTTGCCTGCTGCCTCCTTAGCTAATTAGCTTTACCGGTTTTTATGCGTTGCTCTAAAATTTCATCCACTTGTTGTGTGGTTAATTTTTTTGCTATGATGCGTTTGTCTTTGTCAAGGAGGTACAAAGTAGGGAAACTTTGCACGTCATACAACTGCGAGTAGGAAGGTGTATTAGCAGCAACCCTTGCCTGCTCTGCCTCTTTTGAATAATATACATGTACCCAATCCTTCAGGCCATATTTGTGAAGGAAGTCAAACCAATCCTGCTGCTTAACGCCTTCGGTTTGTTTGGCCACTGCAAATAGCTTAACGCCCATTCTCTTCCATTTGCTTTGATAAAGGCTATCCATCTTTGGCAACGTTTCTTTGCAATGGCTACAGGTTGGGTCGTACATGACCACCATCGTATAAGGCGATTCGATACCATATAAATTCATTGTTTTACCATTGCTGTCGGGCAGCGAAATTTCTGCCGCAGGCGTTCCCATAATATTTGCCATCAGGCTATAAGCCCTGTCGGTAATCATTTTCTTGCCTTTATCGGTAAGCCAGGAATAATTCTTTTGCGCAAAATATTTTTCAAACAGGTGCACGAAAACAGCATCTTCCCACATGTATTTTTGGTTGAGGTACCGGTTAACGAATTTTAGCAGCAGGAACTTTTGCATTTCTTCTGAAGCCGATGCATAGCCAAGCATCCAGTCTAACTCTTTAATTACAGAATCGGCAGAAGGATAAACCAATTGTTCAAAATATTTATCTACACGGCCTTCAAAAAAAGGTGTCCTGGCTAAGCGGTCGTCATAAAAAGCTACACCATCCCAATAATGAGCCTTGAAATAATGATACGCATACATCGAATCTTTTTTAACCGCTTCCGGGTTAACGGGAACCTCCGGTTCACGCATTCCTTTTAGCATCGCCGTTAATAAACCATTAGGCTCTTTGGCAATAAGTGCAATGCGATACGCAGCTACTTTCCTGGAGATGGAATCTATTTGTGATGAAAGCTTCAGCGAATCATTTTTGGGTGCTCCTTTTCTTAATGCGTTGAGGCTTTCAATGGCTTTCCCATTTTGCATCATAAATTCCTGGTAGGCTTTGAAGGAAACATTTTCAGTAGAACCCATGAAGGTTATTTTATTCATGTTAGTAGTATCGGCTACTATAGAAAATCTTTGTTGGGCACCTATCAAAAACTCAAATTTGTTAGCGCGGTCAGGATAGCCGATCAGGTAAATGCCTCCACCTAACTTTTTAGAGCCTGTAAAAACAGCTTCGCTTTTGTCGTTCAGCTTTACCGAATCTATAATAGGCAACTGCTTACCATAATAATGACCGAGATAGATGTATTGATTTTTGAAAGGCTTAAGTGTAACTTTTATTTCGTAACCGGTTTGCGCCCATATAGCAGAACTGTATAAAAGAAAAATAGCGGTGGCAAGTTGTTTCATAAGAAATAAATGGTAGTGGTAAAAATAATAGAAAGAGGTTTTAGAAGTGGTTAAAAAAAGACGAAATGAGTTTGGAGTTCGGCGTTAGGGGTTTGCAGTTTATCTTTAAATCAGTCAATCATTGCTTATGGCTACCATTCATAATTTTGAAGATTTAGAGATTTGGCAACTAGCCAGAGTGCTTTGTCAAAAGATTTATCCACTGACTTTTGAAGAGCCTGTTGTAAAAGACTTTCGATATAAAGACCAGATACAGGGAACGTGCGGTTCAGTTATGGATAATATTGCCGAAGGCTTTTGAAGAGGAAGTAAACTGGAATTTTTTAACGCATTGACTATTGCAAAAGGGGAAGCAGAAGAACTCAAATCTCAACTTTACAGAGGCTTGGATATTCATTATTTTTCAGAAGATCTTTTCAAAGAATTATATGATTTAGCTGATTTAGATGTTATGAAAACAGGCGCTTTCATAAGCTATTTAAACAACTCAAAGATGAAGGGTCAAAAATTTAAAGAAAGAATTTGACCCCTAAACGACCTCTAACTCCAAACCCCAAACGCCTAACTCCTAACCCTTATCTTCGTTTAACCTTTCGTTAACCGATTGAAAAATACATTTGTTGCCTTTAACTCCATTTATGAGAAAAATTGTTTTCAGCGCTTTTGTCCTTTGTTTTTCTTTTTCCGCTTTTGCTCAAACAGATTCTACTGTTCCAAGAAGAATAATTGGTCCCATGCAAGCAAGGGCTAAAGATCATTTTATGATTCAACTGGGTGCTGCTACCTGGCAAAATCGCCCCGATTCTATTAAAACCGCCGGTTTATCCCGCACTTTTAATATGTACCTGATGCTGGATTTTCCTTTTAAAACTTCGCCAAAACTGAGTGTGGCTTTAGGCCCGGGCCTTGCCACCGACCATGTTTTTTTAGATAAGATGACTGCTGGTATTAAAGATAATACGACCAGTGTTATATTTAAAAACGCGGCAGATACGTCTCATTTTAAAAAATATAAAGTTGCCACTGCGTTTTTAGAACTTCCGGTTGAGCTACGTTTTTCCTCGAACCCTGAGGCTGATGGAAAAAGTTTTAAGGTTGCCATTGGCGCTAAAGTAGGCACCATGATAGCTGCCTGGGTAAAAGGTAAAACACTGGAAGATAAAAGCGGTAATGAGCTTAATGATTACCTCCTGAAAGAAAAGAGTAAGCGCTTTTTTAATACCACCCGTATTTCACTCACAGGCAGAGTGGGATATGGCCACTTTAGCGCCTTTACTTCTTATTCGCTAACCTCACTTTTTAAAGAAGGTGTAGGCCCCAAAATGAATGCAATGAGTATTGGCTTAACCATTAGCGGCCTTTAAAAATATTTTATACTTAGTAAAGCGATGTCGCCGAAAGGTGGCATCGCTTTTTTAGTTTTACAAAATCAAATCTTTTTCATGCTGGATAAAAAAAACAAAATCAATAAAGAAGAGCGGGCCGTGCTGGTAGGCGTGGTTCAGAAAGACCAAAGGGAACAAGAGGTAATTGAGTATTTAGCCGAGCTGGCCTTCCTGGCAGAAACCGCAGGAGCAATAACAGTAAAGAAATTCATACAAAAGCTGCCACACCCCGATAGTAAAACGTTTGTAGGAAAAGGAAAACTCCAGGAGATAAAACAATACATCCATGACCGGGACATTACACTACTAATCTTTGATGATGAATTGAGCGGGTCGCAGATCGGTAATATAGAAAAAGAGGTTGAGGTAAAAACTATTGACCGGAGCGATTTGATCCTGGACATTTTTGCCAGCCGTGCCAAAACAGCCCAGGCAAAAGCCCAGGTAGAGCTGGCGCAGTATCAATATATTTTACCACGGCTTCGTGGTATGTGGAGTCACCTGGAAAGGCTGGGGGGCGGTATTGGTACGAGGGGGCCTGGTGAAACTGAAATTGAAACGGACAGACGTATTGTGCGTGATAAGATTTCATTGCTGCGCAAACGATTAAATGAGATAGATAAACAAGCCTTTACCCAACGTAAAGAACGTGGTGAATTTATACGGGTGGCTTTAGTGGGTTATACTAACGTAGGCAAAAGTACTATCATGAACCTGCTTAGTAAAAGCGATGTACTGGCTGAGAACAAACTGTTTGCAACCCTAGACACCACCACCCGTAAAATTGTTTATGAAACCACTCCGTTTTTACTGAGCGATACGGTGGGGTTTATTCGCAAACTACCGCATCATTTGGTGGAAAGTTTTAAAAGCACCCTGGATGAAGTAAGAGAAGCTGATATTCTAATGCATGTGGTTGATACATCTCATCCTGGTTATGAAGACCAACTAGGAGTTGTAAACAAGACCTTACAGGAGTTGGATGTGCATGAAAAGCCTACGATCACGGTCTTCAATAAGATGGATTTATACATCAAGCACACGTTTGACGAATGGCTGAATGATGAAACAAAGGATCAAATACTGGATGATTTAAAACAGCGCTGGCAGGGTCAAACCGGCGGCAATGCTATCTTCATCTCGGCCCTTGAACGAACCAATATTGATGAATTGCGCCGGGTGATTTTAGATAAAGTGAGAGAATTGTACAGGATACGATATCCGTATAAAGCGGAGTTCTTGTACTAATCCCTTGTCCCCCTAAAGAGGACACTTAGACCATAGAAACTTTTCATTTTGCAAGATTCAATCAAGCATAATTTTTTGCAGCAACCGTAAAATAATTTTTTGAGTAATCAATACAGATGGGTGAAGGTGGCGGAGAGTGTGGAAGAGATTTCATTTAGCGCAAATAATTTAGCTGAAGTTGTAGCTAACGATAAACGGATTTGTATTGGAAAATACAAGGATGAATTATTTGCGTTTCCAGCCAGGTGCCCTCATGCAAGCGGGGTTTTGGCAGAGGGTTTTATTGATGCATTAGGCAATGTTGTTTGTCCGCTCCACCGTTATAAGTTTTGTATGAAGAATGGTCGCAACGTAAGTGGCGAGGGCTATTATCTAAAACATTGGCCGGTTGAGGTTAAAGAAGATGGTGTATTTGTGGGCATGGAAAGCAAAAATTTTTTAGGATTGTTTTGATACGGTTTGCTTTTACAAACTTTTATTACAAAGAATTATTTTTCATTTGGCTGGAAATCAAAAACGCCTATTTTTGCCGTCCTGAAAAGGAAAGCATATTCCTCCTTAGCTCAGTTGGTTAGAGCATCTGACTGTTAATCAGAGGGTCTCAGGTTCAAGTCCTGAAGGGGGAGCGAAAAAGTCCTGTAAGTGATTACTTACAGGACTTTTTATTTCCATACCCGCAGGTATCTGTAGAAATCATCTCACAAGCGACATCGCATGATTACATCATCAACAAAAC
>JAQBNG010000134.1 GCA_028288675.1 Flavisolibacter sp.
GCCTTGTCATCCACTACAACTTGCAAGCCGTACTGTAATAAACTGTCAAGGCTGAGTGTTTTGTACTTCGTTGATCCATTCACAGACACTTTTGGCTGGTAGGGAATATAAGGAAACTTGGACACATCCAAAAACGTCTGACTAAACGCAGTATTCATGTTAAGCAACAGAATAAGAGAAACTAACACTTTCATATGCATACTGTTTGAAACCAGGTATTGCTGCTAACACTAAAATAGCCGACATCACTCACCTGACCAAATATGTTCAACCATATGCTCTTCAAGCCTTTCGTATTCGCTTTTCCAATTGTCAGTGTCGGCAAGCCATTTTACCATTCGATATTCTCCCGTTTCCACAAATCATCAAGGGGGCTTGGCAGATTTACAAGGTGTTCTTTTCGTACATGCAGGTAACGCTCAGTTGTTTTAATGCTAAAATGACCAAGCAGGTCCTTGATATACCGGATATCAACACCCTTCTCCAGCAAATGAGTGGCAAAGCTGTGCCGCAGGGTATGAAAGCTGACCTGCTTAAGAATTCCCGCCTCCTGCCTGGCCAGTTGAAAAATGCGCTGTGCACTTTTGGAACTATAGGGCTGCCCCGGCAATTGCCCTTCAAAAAGATAGTGTTGCGGGCGGGGGGTGCACTGCTTTATATACATTCGTAAAACATCGAGCAGCACAGGGCTTAACGCTGCCATCCGATCCTTTTTGCCCTTAGCCCTCTCAATAAAAAGTTGCATGCGGCCACTGTCAACGTCAGCAATTTTTAAATGAACCACTTCGCTTACCCTAAGGCCGGCGCTGTAAGCAGTAAACAAAATGGCTTTGTGTTTTCGATTGGCAATGGCGTTAAACAGCCTGCCCAGTTCCGTCTCTCCTAAAATTTTTGGAAGCTTCAAAGGCCTTTTGGGCCGCGGTAGTTCAAAATAGAGCCTGTCCCAACCCAGTACCTGTTCAAAATAAAATTTCAAAGCATTAATGCGGCTATGAATGGTGGCCTCGCTCAATCCCTCTTTTGCAATGCAGTGGGCTACATAGCCTCTTAGCCGTGCAGGCGTTAAACTGTTTACCGGGTGATGCTTTAGCAGCCGCAGCAGGGCCAAAAATTCGTTTCGATAGGTTTTAACCGTACTGGGGCTGTATGCCTTAAGGGTGAGCAGCTGTAAAAAAGAGCCAAGGGCAGCCAGGTTGGCCTCGCAAAGAGTGGTACTTAGTAAAAGTGAAGCTTGGGTTATGCTTACCACCTTTTGTGGGTTAGCGCCCTTGTTGGGGAGCAACACTTTCCTTTGCCTTAAATAGTGTTTTAGTGCACTTACCTCAAGGGTAACGTTCAATGCGCCAAATGCTTTTTTGAGGAGGCTGTAATGTTGCCTGCTAAAGGGCAGGTACCAACAGCGTTGTGTCTGCGTCCATTTTGCACCAGGGAGTTTTTTTATCGCAGTGGTGATTGTTGGGTCTGTAGTAAAAAACAGAGCAATACTTTCCTGGCCGCGGTGGTACAGGGGACGAAGCGTGACAGTTACCATAAGTTCAGTGTTGCATCACATAAATATAATCATTCATATAACCTTAACAGGTGCCTTGCTTATTAATGACCGGTTTTACTATTCACCGGATAATTTACTCCCGGGGCTATCGGTGCCGGTTTTTCCACGATAAACCAGCCACGTACCGTTACCCGTTCTTTTGCTTAGCCTTATTATCCTGTATAGCACATCAATTTTATCCGCAGGAGTTCAAACCAATATCCACCCATTACGATCCTTGTAAATTACATGAACATTATTGGAACAGTTATCTCTCTTGTAAAATATTTGTAGCCGTTATCCATAAATAACCTCTTTCTAAAGAGGGGTTGAATTTCTCCGGCTTTCTACCTCAGTGCTGGCTGCAAACTTCTATTAACCCTCAGGTAAAAATCCTATGTTGCAAAGGAGCAAACAAGCAGCAGGCTTTCAAAAACAAAACTCTTTTACCCCCTCTCAATATTCTTTTGTGCTTGCTCAACACTCTTTTGCCCACGCTTTACATTCTTTTACCCCCTCTCAATATTCTTTTGTGCTCAATCAACATTCTTTTGCCCTCGCTTTAAATTCTTTTATTCTCAATCAACATTCTTTTGTGCCAGCCCAACATTCTTTTTTGGTCGCTTTGCATTCTTTTGCCCCCGCTCAACATTCTTTCGGGCTTGCTTTACATTCTTTTGCACTGCAACAACATACTTTCCTTATTCATTGTTCTTTCTTTTTACCTCCAGGGTCTTTATTATCGTATAAAAAGAGTTAAAGGCGTTGTAATAAGGCTCAACTGCGCCTTTTTACTACGCCCTTTGCGAAAAACGAACAGACAGCTTACTATAGAAAAATACGTAACTACCCCGGCAGCTTACGTACATCTACTTAATAAGATAGAGGGTAAACTCATTGCATATTTTTATAAATTGATAAATATTTGCAATACAACGCTTAGCCTTTTTCAGCTCCGGCGCAGTGCACCGGAAATTATTTAAAACTTAAAACCAATTTTTTTATGGGTAAACCAATCCGTCTTCTCAACAGCTTTGACCTGCTCACCGATGCCAGGCTCCTTGAGCGGGCCAATTCCATTCATCAGAACATTTCAGGGGCCACTTCTGTTTTTCCTACCCCTTTGCCAACTATGGCCAGCCTGCTTACAGCCGTAGAGGAGTTTCAGTCAACGGTGAACAACGCAGCCTCCGGCGATAAAAACAAGGCGGCCGTGAGGGATGCCGAAAAAGAAAAACTGGTTGACCTGCTTCACCTGGTGAGCTATTATGTACTGTTTACTGCCGCCGGCGATAAACTGGTAGTGCAGCTTTCTGGTTTTACGCAGGCAAAGCCACCCACTCCCCAGCCCGAAATACCGAAGCCGGGAGAAGTGCAATTGACATTAGGTGACCAAAGCGGTGTTATGTACGCCTCCTTAAAAAAGGTACGGGGCGCTGTTGCATATATGCACCAGTTTAGCACCGACCCAACACTGCAGATTGATAATTGGGTGAACCATACCTGCACAACTACCAAGTGCACTTTTAATGGCCTTACGCCGGGTACTACCTACTATGTTAGGGTAGGCGCCATTGGCCATAAAGACCAGCTTAAGTTCTCTGATGTTACCAGCCGCATAGCCGCCTGACAGTACATACTAAGCGTTGTATAAGAAGCCACCCCTTGGGGTGGCTTTATTTATTTCCGGCGGCTGCTGATTTTTTGAAAGGGAAAGCGGCAGAACGGAGATGCCTTTCTTTAGGGGTAAAAAATAAGGGTAGAAAAGGCGATAGTTGAATAGCGATAAGAACCTTGAAGAGGGCGACGCAACAAAAGAGTTATAGTACCTCCTAAGCCGGGTACATAATAAACATTGTTTTAAAGTAATAATAGTAACAGAAAAGTTTTTTCAACTTAAGTCTCCCGCCCCAGGCAGTGGACAGGAGATCTGGCATTACAAGCGGTATATTTGCCGCACTGCAAGCTGCGCTATCGTGTGGTGTTTTTTACATCATAAGGAAAGTCCGGACAGCACAGAGCAACGCATCCCGCTAACTGCGGGACTGTTTGTTACCAATGTAATCCGATGTTATCCTGAGCTTGTCGAAGGATGTTGAAGGATCACTGGTAACAAGCACGAGACAGTGCCACAGAAAATTACTGCCCACTTGTTGGCAACAACAAAGGTAAAGTTGAAAACGTGGGGTAAGAGCCCACGGCTGTTGAATGGTAACATCAACTTCGGGTAAACCTTGCGTGCTGAAATGCCAAATATACCAATGCCTGAGGGCTGCTCGCCTGAGTTGGGTGGGTAGGCAGATAGAGGTAAGCAGCAATGCTTATCCCAGATAAATGATAGCGGTTGTTGTCCGATGTCATCCGATGTTATCCTGAGCTTATCGAAGGATGTCGAAGGATGTTGAAGGACGGCATTACACAGAATCCGGCTTACAGGCTTGCAGTTTTTATTTATGTTTAGCAGGGAAACCGGACTGTCTTGTAATTTTCTTAACCATGCTTCTCTAATGTGATACACGGTTTGTGAACAAGAACCTTAGCGTATGCTATTTTTCTTCGCCTTTGGATTATATTGAGGGCTAAACCAAAACAAATTATGCCACAGGTATGCGTTCTTGAATTTGATAAGAAAGATAGACTCTTTAAAGTGCTTTCATCACGTGTGCATCTATCATCGGTGCCTACCGCCGGAGATAAATTTACAATGAAAATAAAAGATGTGGGCTACATCTTTGATGTGTACGATGTTCATTATGCGCATAACAAGCAAATTGATGTAAACGTAGTTCGCATAAGCAATATTGAATCTTATCACTCCTGTGGATTCCACGACATTAGGTAGATAATGTCTCTGGCTTACTGCTGCTCCCTTCATTATAGAAAACCCGGATTTACGGCTTCTTCTCCTCTTTACTTACGCTTCGTTTGTATCTTAAAAGAGCCTTAAACCACACTTCTTTTAATTTCGCCAAATGAGGATAAAGAATACGCCTGTCATTGTGATTTAGCTTGCCGTATTTTATGAGAAACTCTACATACTCCATGTACTTTTTCTCCGCCTCTTCTCTCTCATTTTCCATTATACCTAAGATAAGCAATTGCTTATATAGCGGGATGAATTAAAATTAATTAAAGTATGTTTAAAGATGTGCTATAAAAACGCTACGCCTATATTTTATAGCCTTTACGGATATATGGGTAAAGGGCAACGCCCTGCATTTAAACGTTATGAAACCAAATATAACCTGGCCAAAATGTCCCTGGTTTGTGCAAGGCTACGGCTTTAGCCATACAGCGGTTTTATTTTAAATGACCAATGTTGAGTTTGGACGGGTTGAACATTATTCAACGTGCAGCATATACCGGTAAACATTATTGCAGCAGCAGGTGCCCTAAATATCCTCCTAATTCCATCAGCCATGCAATGCCTACATGAACCATAAACCCGCCGGTTATTGATCTAGTGTGATAGGCTACCACACCTAAAATCATTCCGCCAAAGTAAGAGGAGATACATTCGCCCATGGGCTTTCCAAAATGAATGGTGCAATAAAATATCGCCATCGGCAGTATCGAATCCCTGCCCGCCCATTTTGCAAAAGCAAGTACTAAAAAGCCACGGAAGAATAGTTCAATGGAAAAGAAATCCAGCCCGTACGAAAGTTCGTAAAGCAACTTATACCAGCCTTTTTCGGGCTGCAATAAGTATTCAACATTTTGCATGCGCGGGTACATGCTTAAAAAATCTTTTTGTGTTGATGCGGCTGCGATCAATGGTATCATAATAAGCAGCATAACCACATACGGCCTTGCCGAAAAGCCTTTTAAAGTGGCACCATAAAAAGGGGCGCCTCTATCAAAAAAGCGATGGACAAAGTAAAGCATGGCCGTTATCACAATTACTTTAAATGGCCAGTACACAACTGCGTTCCAGTATTCATTCTTAAAAAAATCAATGGAAAAATCAAAGTCAACTTCCGCTACCATCTTCCAAGCAAATATGGCCGGTGCAACAAGCAGCAATGCAACAAATTTTTTATGTTGGAATATAGTTGAGCGGGCAACTATTTTTTGTAACAAATAACAAAAAGAAAAAGCCACCAGGAACACAATATACCAACCGGCATATTGCAAGGGCTCATTAAGCCGGTAGATAAATTTGTTGAGGCCAAAATAATAATTTGTAAAAACGGCAAGGGCGGTAAACAGTGTTGCAAATAAGAAAATGTACTTATTGCCTGTAATAAAATAATCCTTCACCTGGCTTACTATCTTCTTCATTCAGGAGGTCTTATGCAGCCTGCAATATATGACCATTGCATTTTACCGGTTGCTTTCTACCTGCCTTACTTAAAACAGGGGTGGCCATTCTTAAATGCTGCGGTCTTTATTTTGTAGTGTGTTCAAATGTATGATGGTGCTATGCAAGCTTGCAACGGGACGTTCGCTCTGTAAGAGCGCCCCGTTTATAGAAAAGACAAAACACCTAAAAGGTTTCCTTAGCTCCACAGGAGCTTCCCCTTCAACACAACCAGAACAGGAGGCTCCAATGGAGCCCTTCCTTTAAGTAGCCCTATTTCTATAAACAGGAAGCTCCTGCCGGAGCTGACAATGAGTTACCAGGTTAAAAGTCATCATACAATTGAATACAATCATTTATTTTAAGAATAAAGAAACTTAATTCAATTTTATAGTCAACTACAAGCCAATGAGGAAGGTTCTTCTCCAGGTATTTATTTGCAGTTTTATTTATTCCTGCTCCACTCAAAAGGCGGCAATCAATAAACCCATTACCGGTTTAAAATTTATCGGCGAGTACTCCCTGCCATACCGGACGGTATTTAATGGAACAACAGTCGGCGGTTTATCAAGCATTGACTATGCACCTGCCGAAGATCTTTATTATCTTATTTGCGATGACCGTTCCGACATGATACCAGCCCGTTTTTACACCGCGAGAATTTACCTTACCGGGAAAGGTATAGACAGTGTCGGCTTTATAAATTCGGTTACATTACTCCAAAAGAATGCTGCCGTTTATCCCAATAAAAAGCAAGACCTCTATAAAGTGCCAGACCCGGAAGGCCTGCGTTTAAATCGCAGCAACGGCACATTGGTTTGGACGAGCGAAGGAGAACGTACTGTTAGACAAGAAGGATCTGTGATAGTTGATCCTGCTATAAATATCGCCGGTACCGATGGCCGCTTGCTTGATACATTTCCATTGCCGCCCAATATGCGTATTAGAAAGACGGAAAGCGGCCCGCGGCAAAACGGTGTGTTTGAAGGATTGGCTTTTGCCGATGATTATAAAACGCTTTATGTAAGTGTGGAAGAACCAATTTATGAAGATGGCCCCCGTGCCGGCCTTGGAGATTCTACGGGTTGGATACGGATCATTAAATACGATGTTGCTACAAAAAAACAGGTTGCGCAATACGCTTACCAAATAGATCCCGTAGTGCAGGAACCCATTTCCGCATCAGCCTTTAAAATTAATGGTGTGCCCGATATTTTAGCCATCAACAACCACCAGCTTCTTGTTACCGAACGTTCTTTCTCAACCGGCCGGTTAGGTTGTAATGTAAGAATTTACCTGGCTGATTTGGAGGGAGCAGAAAACATTGCAGACATAACTTCTTTACAAAAGAGACCACCACTAAAGCCTTTGCAGAAAAAACTATTGCTGAACATGGATGGACTTGGGCGGTTGATTGATAATATTGAAGGTGCTACGTTTGGACCAACTTTATCCAATGGTAAAAGAACTTTGATTTTTGTAGCGGATGATAATTTTTCTCCGGGCCAAAAGAACCAGTTTTTATTATTTGAAATTCAGAATTAAAGGACATAATATTTTAACCTCCGTTAACCCATTACCGGCTTAATTTGCTCTTAAAATAAACAAATATGAAAAAGCTATTTTTCCTTGCCGTACTGTTTACTGCATGTCTTGGTACTGTTTCAGCCCAGGGCGGCCCTGGCGGAATGACGCCTGAGCAAAGAGCGGAGCGTCAAAAACAAACAAAGGCTGAACTTATTGTTGCAGCAAAGATCACTGAAGCAGAGGCTGATAAGATCCTCCAGATTCAGCAGGACTCACGTGCAGGTATGCGCGGCTTGCGTGATCTTTCACCAGAAGACCGTAAAAAGAAAATGGACGAAATGAAAGTTGAAAATCAGAAAAAGTATAAAGCTATCCCGATCACTGATGACCAGGTAAAAGCGGTTGATACTTATTTTGATGAGCAAATGAAGAAGCGCATGGCTGGCAATGGCGGCGGCAATCAATAAATTTTTTTATTAGTTTTGGAATCCCGCAAAAAGCGGGATTTTATTTTTATATATGGCAGAAGACTTAACCATTACAGCAGGCACAAAGGAAGAACAATACGAGGCAATACTGCCACAAATCAGGGGATTGCTCCACGGAGAACCGGACCTTATAGCGAATCTTGCCAATATATCGGCAGCACTAAAAGAACAGTTTGGCTGGCTTTGGGTAGGCTTTTATTTGGTGAAAAATGAAGAGTTGGTTTTAGGACCATTTCAAGGCCCTGTGGCGTGTACCCGCATAAGAAAAGGACGCGGCGTTTGCGGCACCAGCTGGGCTACAGGTAAAACACTTATTGTTGCTGATGTGGAAGCGTTTCCCGGCCATATTGCCTGCAGCAGTTTATCCCGTTCCGAAATTGTGGTTCCTTTAATTTTTGATGACAAGGTGATGGGAGTATTGGATGTTGACAGTGTGGAGCTCAGTACTTTTGACGAAACAGACCAAAAGTTTTTAGAAGAAATTGTTCAATTATTATCCTTTCTGGAAAGCAATTAAAAATATAGTTAGGTGCCACCCAGAGTGATTAGTCTTCAACAAACGAATCGTATCGCAATAATGAATTAAAAGCTACCTCAAACCACATAGAAACAAATCTTTATTTTAAGCTGCCTGGTGCAGCTTTTCTTTTGCGAAAAAAACGGCACAGTATTTTAGGGGACTGTGGTAGTAATCATATTTATGGAATCAAGAGATAACAAACTATCCAGTTTACAGCAAGGTGAGCATCAAAACCCTTTAGCCAGGGAAATAAGCGATGACCAAAAAAATTTAAATGAATCGGCCCATAGCGAGGCAGAAAAAGATATGGACGATGATGCTGAATTAACAGCGCATAGTCCAAATGATGATTTGGATGAAGGTGAAACTGCCAGGCTGGGAGAGGATATTCCTGCTATAATTTAAGATCACTATAAAACCAACAAAACCAAATTTTATGCAGCAATTTACTGGCAGACCTGCCGCAAGAGAAAGAAGAGGCGAAGACGAAAGAAGACAATTTGTAGCTACAGAAAAGAGAGAATCGTACAGCGACAGAAGAATGAGTGGCGAACCTGCTAAATATAATACACGGTCTATTCAGCGCCGCATCGTATGGGAAAATGATCTATACGAAAGACAAAGCATTTAACCATGGACGAGAAACCTGCTAAAGGCAATTACGACCTGACACAAAGCAGTAGTAAACGCCAAGACGAAAAGGCAACCCGTATTGCCC
This sequence comes from Flavisolibacter sp., assembly GCA_028288675.1. Taxonomy (GTDB): domain Bacteria; phylum Bacteroidota; class Bacteroidia; order Chitinophagales; family Chitinophagaceae; genus Flavisolibacter. Next base: position 9,085 of record JAQBNG010000134.1, read on the forward strand.
GTGAACAGGAATCGGATGACGCTAACGAGAATACAAACCTTGGACAGGTAAGTTCTGAAAAGGGCGATAGCGCTGCCGAAAATAAAGTAGCCACTTCGTTAGATAATGAATAAAAAAGTTCAGCATGGCACATAGAACAGATAAAACCCGCGAAGAAGATCCATCAACCAATGAGCAGGCACATCGCAACCCTGTTAAGACGAACGATCTCAAAGGCGAAGCGCAAAATGTAAATGATGATGCAGGCCGTCCGTTAAATGAAAATGAATTAGGCCATGCCCTTAATAAAGCCAACGAAAGTAAGGGTGAAGAAAGTTCGCAATAAGCAATTTGCAAAAGTTCCCTACTTATAGAAAATCTTTTTGCTGATTGTTTATTGCCTATTGCTTATTGCCAATCGTTTCTATTGCTTTTTTAAAAATAGGGTCATACAAATTATATACTTCATAAAAACCCTGCGTACGCCATTTCAGGCGGGCTAAATACGCCTTAATTCGTTGCTCGATATTCTTTTTATCAAGCGCAGGTATTTTACTTAGGTAAATACTGTCCTTCATAGCATACTCCACCAGATCCTGCCAGGCATCTTCTGTACTTTTATAATTGGCTGCAAATTCAGTAGGCGTTTTGTATTGCTGAAACTGCGATAAATGCGAAATGTAATACTGGTAAACAAATGCGTTAAAGCGCCCATCCAGATAGAGCTTTGTTACGTTATGAGTGAAAGAACTTGTATCTAACGGAACATTTACATCAGGCATAATACCGCCACCGCCATATACAGTGCGGCCTCCACTTGTTTTAAAAGTTAGTTCCTTAGATACGTGCATGGTATCAGGGTTAATTGTCTCACCATGTTCGTAACGCTGTAACAGTTCTTCCATGTAAATCTTCTTTCCCTTATCGTAAGGCCGTTGAATGCTGCGGCCTGCCGGCGTGTAGTACCTGGCTACTGTAAGCCGTACCGCCGATCCATCGCTTAAGCCATATTGTTCCTGCACAAGGCCTTTGCCAAACGTACGGCGACCAATAATTGTGGCCCTGTCCCAATCCTGTAAGGCGCCGGCTAATATCTCCGAGGCGCTGGCGGTTAATTCATCAACCAATACAACCAATTTTCCTTTTTCAAACACGCCTTCTTTGCTTGCATTGTATTCTTTCTTTTGTATGTTGGTGCCCTGCGTGTAAACTATTTTTTTATTGCTGTCTATAAATTCATCGGCAATATTTACAGCCTGCGAAACATAGCCACCGCCGTTTCCTCTTAAATCTAAGACCAGGTTTTGCATGCCGGATGCTTTCAGTTTCTCCATGCTCTTCATAAACTCGCCGTATGTTGTTTCCGAGAACTTATTGAGTTTTATATAACCGGTTATAGCATCGGCCATGTAAGTTGCATCAAGTGCAGGCAAAGGAATGCGGCCACGGGTAACAGAAATTGTTTGAGGAGAAGCATTACGGATGATACTCAGTTTCACCTGGCTGCCGGCCTGCCCGCGGATAAGCCTGCGGATACTTTGGATAGGTATGGTTTTACTGGTAATAGGGGAATTGTTTACAGCGATAATTTTATCACCAATATTCAAACCCGCTTTTTCACTAGGCCCGTCAGGTATCACATAAATCACATTAACCGTATCCTTAAATAAATTAAACTCAATACCGATGCCTTCAAAATTTCCCTGTAATTCTTCATTAGCTTCCGAAACATTTGTTGCAGGGATATAAACCGAATGGGGATCGAGGTGATCCATCACTGCATTGATCGCATCATCTTTTAAAGAATCCAATCCTATCGAATCTACATAGCGGGTCCTTATCAGATCAAGTGTTTCCTGGAGAGTGGAACTTTTATCCCGCTTAAAAAAATCGTTGGAACCTGTTTGTTGATGGAGCTTAAATCCGAATAACATTCCAGCAATCATTACTGTTGCTAAAATCAAGGGAAGCCATACCTGCAATTTTTTATTCCTCATCGTTGCCTTTACTTTGTAATTGTTTTGCAAAATAGGAGGTATTTGCAAAAATCTGCACTTTCCTGTTTTTATTCAACAATACTTTAAGCTCAAACGAATGTCTGTAAGTTTAATTGCCGATAGCGGCGCTACGAAAGCCGAATGGTGTTTAGTAAATGGTAAGAAAAAAGAAACGGTATTTACAACGGGTATCAGCCCTTACTTTTTAACCAGTGACGGCATAGCTGACCTGGTGCGAAAAGAAGTAGCTTCTGTAGTTGCAAAAAAGTCAATCGATAACGTTTTTTTTTATGGAACCGGTTGCTCTAATCCTCAAAATGCAAAGAGTGTAAAAAAAGCATTGAAGCAGGTATTTCCTTCTGCTGCTATAATTGTAAATACCGATCTGATGGCGGCGGCGAGAGCTGTTTGTGGTGCGGAAAAAGGCATCGCCTGCATTTTAGGCACTGGCTCAAACTCCTGTTATTATAATGGAAAGGTTATAGTTAAAAATAGTCCGGGCATAGGCTATGTTTTGGGCGATGAAGGCAGCGGCGCCTATTTAGGAAAAAAGGTGATTCAATATTATATGTACAATACTTTTGATGAAGACCTGCGGGCACGGTTTGATGCGAAGTTTGTAACCACCCCGGTTGAGATCCTAGACAATGTGTATAAGCAACCATTTCCAAATAGGTACCTGGCAACTTTTGCCCTTTTTTTATCCGAGAACCGTGGCCACTATATGATTGAAAATATTATAGAGGACGGATTAAATGATTTCTTTTTTCAACACCTTAATAAATATAACGAGGTATGGAAGTACCCGGTAAATTTTGTTGGCAGTGTGGCAGATGGTTTTAAAGATGTTATTAAGACTTTATGTTCATCCTATGAATTTGAATTGGGAACGATATTGAAAAATCCTATGCAGGGGCTGGTAAAGTATCATAGTGAGAATTGAGTTCTGGGTTTGGTTGAGAAAAGGATGAAATTTTGTTTTGTTTTGAATGAAAATCCTTTAAAATTGCAAACACTTTTATCTTTGACCTTTAATGGCACTTTCCACCCGGCATCTACTTGGTATTAAAGACCTTTCTGTTACAGATATTTCCCTCATTCTTGATACGGCCAAACAATTTAAAGAGGTGCTTCAGCGGCCTGTAAAAAAAGTTCCTTCGCTTCGCGATGTTACCATTGTAAATCTCTTTTACGAAAACTCTACCCGCACAAGAATTTCATTTGAACTGGCACAAAAAAGATTATCTGCAGACGTGATCAGTTTCAGCACATCCAGTTCTTCGGTTTCAAAAGGCGAGACGCTGCTTGATACAGTGAACAATATTTTGTCAATGAAAGTAAATATGGTTGTGATGCGGCATAGTGCCAGCGGAGCGCCACATTTTTTGGCGAAGCATATTCCTGCGGCTATTATTAATGCAGGCGATGGAATTAATGAACATCCCACCCAGGCTCTCCTGGATGCTTATTCAATGATAGAAATATTTGGGAGTTTAAAGGGATTGAGGGTAGCTATTATTGGTGATATTTTGCATAGCCGGGTAGCGCAAAGTAATATCAGCCTGCTCACAAAAATGGGAGCGGAGGTAGTTGTTTGCGGTCCACCGACGTTGATACCTAAATTTATACAAGAGGCTTTTGATGTACGGGTTGAATATGATCTGGAAAAAGCATTGCACTGGTGCGATGTTGCCAATGTATTACGGATTCAGTTGGAACGGCAAAACCAGGTTTTGTTTTCGTCTTTGCGTGAATACAGCCTGGCCTACGGTATTAATAAACAACGCTTAGACCGGCTGAATAAAAAAATTACAATCATGCACCCCGGACCTATTAACCGGGGAGTGGAATTAGACAGTGATGTTGCAGATAGCGATCAGTCGATTATTTTACAACAGGTAGAGAATGGTGTGGCAGTGAGGATGGCCGCTTTATACCTGTTGGCAAATTCTACCAGTAGTTAATTTGTTTTCTAATATGAAAGTTCTTAAATAAAATTATGCGTATAGGTCTTTTTCCAGGAACGTTTGACCCTGTTACATTCGGGCACCTCGATATTATTGAAAGAGCGTTACCGCTTTACGACAAGCTTTACATCGGCATTGGTGTTAATGCTAATAAGGAGCCGATGTTTTCTGCAGAAACAAGAGTACAGTGGCTTGATGAGATATTTAAAAATGAATCGAAAATAGAAGCTGTCATCTACGAAGGCTTAACTGTGGAATGTTGCAAAAAGGTTGGAGCTACCTATATTCTCAGGGGAATACGTTACGTGAATGACTTTGAATATGAGAAAGCGATTGCGGATATGAACCGGACCTTGGATGCAAACATCGAAACCATCTTTCTAACCTGTTTGCCAAAATACACCTCTGTCGCTTCAACTTTGGTACGGGATGTAATCAGGAATGGGGGTAATGTATCGCAATTTGTTCCGGATATAGTATTGCGCACAATTGGCCAGCGTATAAATAGAAATGGGGTGTTTGCCTAATTATTATTTTCTGGTAGCTTTTTTTTCCAGGCATTTATCACATCAATAATTGAGGCATGGGTATTATCCAAGTAGCGGCCTAACTCATCCACGGGAACCCACCTGCATTCAGAAATATCTTCTTGTACCTGCGGTTTTAAGGGTGCTCTTTCATCAGCCTTAACTAAAAACCAGTACGATTCTTTTAAAATATGGACTCCTCTTTCAAAGTAAGTATGATACGTCACATGCAAAGGAGATTCAATTAGGAGAGGGCTTGCGCCGGTTTCTTCTTCTATTTCACGTAAGGCGCATGTTTCAAGGTTTTCTCCTTCCTCTAATTTTCCTTTTGGTAAATCCCATTTTCCTTTTCTAAATATTAAGAGTAGATCATTGTCTTTTGTATGTACCAATCCCCCGGCGGCTGTGATAAGTGTAAGCTGTGATTTGAATGATTCCAAAAGTTCGTCCAGGTTATGATGTAAAAAAACACCAGCGTAATAATCGTCCTCTGCCAGTTGCTGCAACATTGTTCTTACAGACGATGCGTTAAGATCATCAATAAAAATTGTATCAGGACGGTGCATATACTCTTCAACTTCCCCGGTGGCTTTGGTACTTAAAAAGAGAGGCTTATTTTGAACATAGATTTTGAACATGCTGTTATACTTGCAACGAATATACCGGCAAAAAGCTGTTTTCATACCTTCGCGAGATGACAGATGCTACCGTTACCGCAGAGAAATTATTACAGGCTGAAGCCGTGAAGCTTAGCCCCGCGACACCATTTACCTGGGCAAGTGGCTGGAAGAGCCCAATTTACTGTGATAACAGGAAACTGCTTTCCCTGCCATTTATCAGGGATTATATTAAAAGTGAATTGGCCAGTACTGTTTTTGAAAAATTTACCGACGCAGACTTGATCGCGGGGGTAGCTACAGCCGGAATTCCCTGGGGTATCATGGTGGCCGACCAGCTTAAGTTGCCGTTTATATATGTGCGGCCAAAACCTAAGGAACACGGCTTAGGCAATCAAATTGAAGGGAAATTTACTTCAGGTCAAAGGGTAGTGGTGGTAGAAGATCTTATCTCTACTGGTAAAAGTAGCCTCCAGGTGATAGATGTTCTCAGGGATAATCTTTTGGAAGTAGAAGGAATGGTGTCCATATTTAATTACAGGTTTGATATTGCCGCAGAGGCTTTTAAAGCTAAACAAGTAACGGTATATTCATTAACAGATTATCCCTCAATGCTATCCTTAGCCATGCAAAAGGGTATAATTGCTGGTGAAGACGAGGAGCTTTTGTTAAAGTGGAGCAAGGAGCCTGCAAACTGGACCGGAGTATATTAAATTCGTTTTCAAATTATCCCAAATGAAAAAATTTTCTTTATTAGCAGTAATTGCTTTGGGCTTTACCTTTTCTGCTTCTGCCCAAACTAAAGCGCTCCAGGTTGCCAAAATAAGCACACCTACTGTTCAATGTGATATGTGCAAAACGCGGATTGAACAATATCTAAAACGGATTGATGGTGTAACCTTCGTGAACGTAGGGGTAAAGAAAAAAGAGGTAACAGTGAAATACCTTACTGATCGCACAAATATTGAAATGATAAAAACCTCTATCGCCAACGCTGGTTACGATGCTGCTGAAATTGCTTCTAATCCTGAATCTTACAAAGCGTTGCCTAAATGCTGCAAGAAGCCAGAAGATGGCGGAGGAATGCCCAAAAATTAGGATACAAATCTTTTTAAAATTAAGCCCTGCTAATGCGGGGCTTTTTTGTTTTGAGGCGCTTAAGGTTAATGCTCCACTTTGCAAAACTTCCTTAAATCATTTTTCCATCCACAATACCAAGCTAGCCAACCCTTCCTTCTAATTGAAAAAGCTATAGAGATTTATATCTATAAGATTCCAATTACCCTCTAACAGTATTCTGTCATACTGACGTGTTGTTGACAACCATTAAAAGTCCTCAAAATTCTTTCCCCGGCTGCCAAACTCTTAATCATATAATGGTTGGGCTCTGCCATTAAAATTCCCAGATTAAAGCCAAAAGCATCGTTTATTAACTACTAACATATTTAGTAATTCTAATAAAAGCGCCACATAAAGCAAAACTAAATTTCTTTGCAAATATTATAAACTCTAAATGCTAATAATCAGTAGGTTACAATTATAGTACCTTAAATTATAGGTCATTTAAATAAAGAATATACCATGAACAAAGAAAAATACACTTGTTTTTCATATAAATGTATAATGCGCAATAACTGATTGTTTATCAATGTTATACAGGTTTATGCAACGAGCTATACTTATTTATATTTAGCTTATAAATGTTTTGCAAATAATTTTGCTGTTTCTACTGTCCCACTCTATTAGGGTTATTAAGAACAATCTCTTATTTGTGCTTAAGGGAGTAACAGGTCATCGAAATTGAGTATAGCTAATATTGGAGGCATAATGACAGTTTGTCTGGTTGCTTGTTTTAGTTGCTAAGTAAATCTGAGTACGATCTTAATGAACTTCAGAGCGGTCAAGTGCAGGATAACCGAAGCTCTAATTCGTCTGAGTAGCCTGCTTTTAAGTTTTCCAGAAAAGGATGCGAGCAGGGGGTACAGGGCGCCTTTGATTTTATGCGGAGCCTCTATTATTAGCTTATCGCTATTATTTGAAGTAGAATATGCACTCCCAAAGCTGGGAGGCGGCAGCTATCTCTTACACTGAGATTCTCTTATCAAGATTTAATGCGCTAACAGAACCAGTTAGCTTTAACTCCTGATCTGCTGTTATTTTTAACTATTGAAAAGGAAAGTCTTAAAAAATACTTTTTAGATTAAATTGCAGTTCATGTATTTAAACTGGAATGTTAGCTGATGAAGAGACTATATTATTTGCTTATTTTTACTCTAACCACATCTGTGCTGACTACCTATGCTCAGGATTTCTCAAATAAGGGGAAAGATTTCTGGGTTGGCTATGGGTATCACCAAGTAATGACCACCGGAAACCAGCAGCAAATGGTGCTTTATTTTGCTACTGATGCGGTTACGACAGTAACAGTTGAAATACCAGGTTTGGGCTACAGCCAAACGTATGCAAACATTCCTGCCAATACTATTTTTACGTCGAATCCTTTGCCTAAGACCGGATCGCAAGATGCCAGGTTAACACAGGAAGGTACCTTCGATAATGGAATACACATTACCAGTACAAAACCGATTGTTGCCTATACTCATATCTATAATTCCAGTGTCTCAGGAGCGACACTTCTTTTTCCTACACCAACGTTAGGCAGGGAATATTACTCGGTTAATTTCACTCAAACCTCAAACTCCGCTAACGCTAATTGCTGGGTTTATGCCATAGCAGTAGATACAGGAATTACAACCCTTGAGGTCATTCCTTCTGCCAATACGCTTAATTATCCCGCAGGTGTTCCATTCACTGTTAATCTTAAACAAGGACAAATTTTAAACCTGATGGGCGAACTGACAAGCAGAAATGATCCCTACACAGGCGAAGACTTAACGGGAACCAGTATTAAATCTATAGGTAGTGGCACAGGGGGGTGTAAGAGAATCGCCGTCTTTAGTGGAAGTGGCAGGATAAGCGTTACGTGTAATAACTTTTCATCTTCATCAGATAATTATATTGTTCAGGCTTTTCCTAAGAATGCATGGGGGAAGAAATACCTGACGGTACCGACTAGTAGTTTGCCTAATAATTTTTTTCGGATCTGTGTTTCAGACCCAACTACTGTAGTTACTCTAAATGGCAATCCGCTTTCTGGCCTTATCAACAATTTTTATTACCAGTTAAATACCAGCCAGCCGGGACTTATCGAATCAGATAAACCGATTATGGTTGCCCAGGTTATTACTTCGCAAGGTGCGTGTTCAAATGGTAGCCCCGGAGACCCTGAGCTTATTTACCTCAGTCCGGTAGAACAAAATATTGACAAAGTGATTTTGAACTCTACTTCAAATTTTTTAATTACTCAACACTGGATTAATGTAGTAATTAAAAGTACAGGAGTTGCTTCTTTTAAAATTGATGGAATCAGCTATACTTCCTTTAGTCCGCATCCGAGAGATGTAAATTATTCTTATGCGCAGGTTTCTGTAAGTTCGGGTCAACACACTTTATCCTCCGATTCGGGCTTTAACGCTATCGCTTATGGGTATGGCAATGCCGAGTCGTATGGCTATAACGCAGGCACTAATGTAAAAGACCTATTCCAATTTGTTTCCCTGCAAAACCAATACGCTACTGTTAATTTCCCGTCTACCTGTAGAAATTCTCCTTTTCGTTTTTCAATGACCTTTCCTTATCAGCCTACCCAAATCAAATGGATTTTTGGGGCCGCTTTAAATGCAATGGGTATAAATGATGTTACCGATAACTCGCCAATGTTTGATTCCTCCTGGATCATCAATGGGAAAACCCTTTACCGTTATCCGCTTGCAGGTTCTTATACCATTAATACTTCCGGTACGTATCCTATAAAAATACTGGCGCAAAACTCCTCACCTGATGGCTGTAGCGGCGAACAGGAAGTTAATTATGATGTTCAGGTAGTCGATCCGCCAGTTGCTGATTTCAATTTCACCACTTCCGGCTGTATATCCGATTCAGTACGATTTACCGATAATACAAGTACAACCGGACGGCCTTCTGCTAAATGGTTCTGGAATTTCGATGATGGTCAAGGTTCACAAATACGCAACCCGTCACATTTGTACAATGCCGCAGGTACTTATAATGTAAAGTTTGCGGTGGTTACGGATATTGGCTGCATATCGGATACAGTTACAAAGGCAGTTATTATATCGGAGCCACCGGTTGCAAAATTTGGAATTTCGTCTCCGGCCTGTATTAGTAAAGCAATCACCATAACAGATTCTTCAACTACAGCTACATCAACTATTAGTAAATGGACGTGGAACTTTGGAGATGGATCGCCTGTGATAGTTGCTACTGCCAATACGCCACAAACACATGCTTATACCACCGCAGGGCCTTATACAATTACTTTACAAGTTGAAAATGCGGGTGGCTGCAAGAGTCTGGTTTATTCAAAACAGATTATTGTATCCCCAAACCCAACTGTCAATTTTACTTTTGGCAAGGCCTGTTTACCTGCAGGAGCGGTTCAGTTTACAGATGCTTCAACAATATCCGATGGCACACAAAGTTCTTTTACCTATGTGTGGAGCTTTGGAGATGGTGGCCGTTCCGCTAATAAGAACCCAACTCATAATTATGCGGCTATAGGGCCTTACTCAGTTTCCTTAGAGGTAGCGTCAGGAATTGGTTGTGTTGATAGTATTAGGAAAATAGTAGATTCCATATATGCACAGCCACTGGCCGGCTTTAACGCACCTGCTGAAGTTTGTTTCGGCACAACAGTAAACTTTACCGATCAAAGCACGGCGCCTGGTAGTTCCATTACAGGGTGGCATTGGGATTTTGGAGATGGAACCACTCCATCTACCCAGCAAAGCCCTACTCATAATTATACAGCGTCGGGCACTTATACGGTATCGCTGACAACTACTTCAGCAGTAGGTTGTATTTCTGCTGCAACAACAAAACAGGTTGTGGTAAACGCTTTGCCTTCGGCAGATTTTACCGCTTCGGCCCCAACCTGCATTACACAAATAATTACGTTTACCCATACTTCAATTCCGAATTCGGTTACTATTACTAAATGGACATGGAATTTTGGGGATGGGAGTCCAACATCTAATCAGCAATCTCCAACACATACTTATTCAGCAACTGGTACTTACAATGTAACCCTACAGGTTGAAACCGACAAAGGGTGTATAAGTATGGTCAAATCAAAACCTGTAGTAATTAGCCCATTGCCTGTACCTGGATTTATTATGCCTGGTAACTGCGTTAATGACCCCATCACTCAATTTATTGACACGACCTCAATTAGCGATGGGAGCCAGGCTTCATTTACCTATTTATGGAACTTTGGAGATGCGAATGCAACCGCTGGAAATCCAAACACTTCTACACTAAAAAATGCAACCCATAAATTCACCGCTACCGGTAATTATAATGTGACGATGACAGTTACTTCCGGCAACGGATGCTCTTCTTCAATTTCCCAGGTATTTACTATCAACGGTGCCGTTCCGGTGTCTGCTTTTGTTATTCAGGGCGGGCAGCAACATTGCAGCAACGACTCTTTGCGAATTACAGACAATTCATCTGTAAATCCGGGTAAATTAATCAAGCTTGAGATCTACTGGGATTTTGCCGGAGACCCGACTAATAGGACTGTCATTAATAATCCTCTTCCAGGTGCTTCTTATAGTCATTTATATCCTGAATTTTTTACACCGGCAACAAAAAGTTATATAGTAAATATCGTGGCCTACTCAGGAATAAATTGTCTTGCGTCATTTTCTCAAACTGTAATAATGAATGCGACTCCGGATATAGTTTTTAACGTGTTAGACCCTGTTTGTTCAAACGAACCCTCTTTCCAGGTTGCGGTTAATGTTCCTAACATGACAGGTGGCACAGGTGTTTTCTCAGGCACAGGCATAAACGGTAGTGGAATCTTTAAACCATCAACGGGAGCAGGAAATTACCTGATTCGCTATACCTATACTGCCCTGAATGGTTGTAGCAATTTTAAAGAACAAAACATCAGGGTATATCCTGTGCCCAGAGTTAATGCCGGGCCTGACAAGTTTGTTTTAGAAGGCGGCTCTGCAACATTAAACGGTAGCTCTTCTGGTAGTGGTCCTGTTTACCTGTGGACCCCTGGAACGTATTTAAATAATCAGGCGATAGCCCAGCCTATAAGTACTCCGGACGGTGATATTACGTACAACTTAATGGTTGTTACTTCAGATGGTTGTTCCGATTCTGACCAGGTGTTTGTAAGGCTGTTAAAGTCGCCAACCATTCCCAACGTTTTTACACCAAACGGTGATGGTATAAATGATACCTGGGTGATTCAATATCTGGAATCTTATGTTGATGCAACAGTTGAGATTTTTAACCGTTATGGTAGTCTTGTATATCGCTCTGTCGGTTATACAAAATCATGGGATGGAACTTACGGGGGTAAGCAAATGCCGGCGGGTACTTATTATTATATTATCAACCCTAAGAACGGCCGCAAACAAATTTCCGGATTCGTAGATATTGTAAGATAAATGAAGAGATACTTATTAATGGTAATGGGATGTTTAGTAACATTTGTCTGCATATCGCAGCAACGTCCGCATTATACCCAGTACATTTTAAATAACTATATTTTAAATCCTGCACTAAGCGGTATTGAAAATTACACCGATTTGAAGTTGAGTGCAAGAGACCAGTGGATTGGTTTTGAAGGCCGCCCTCAAACATTTTACTTATCGGTTCATGCGCCAATAGGGAAGAAGGACTATAAAACTTCATCTACCTCTTACAATGTTCCGGGGCAAAATCCACGAGGTACTTCATACTGGCAGAATTATACGGCTTCGGAAGCGCATCATGGAATTGGTTTCTCTATTGTAAACGACATAACCGGCAACTACAATGTATTTACCGCTAACGTTTCTTATGCTTACCATTTAGGATTATCGCCAACTACAAATTTAGCCGCCGGTTTTTCAGGGGGTCTTTCCAAAGTAAATTATAATCGTTCTAAATCTTCTGCACCTAACGATCCGGGTATAGGTCCGGGTGGAAATATTATTTATAAAACCCGTCCGGACTTGAATGCAGGGCTATGGGTATATTCCGGTAATTATTTTGTAGGAGTTAGCGCAAAACAAATAATTCCGCAAAAGGTGGCGTTCGTAAACGATACATTAGGATTAAAATTAGCCCCTCATTTGTTTGCAACAGCGGGCTACCGGGTTTTGGTAAACGAAGATGTGAATGCAGTGCCTTCCATTATGGTAAAAAGCGTTACAGGAGCACCAACACAAGTTGATTTGAACATTAAACTTCAATACCAGGATTTGCTTTGGCTGGGAGGAGGTTATCGTTTTGGAAATGGTTATACAGGAATGGTTGGCTTAAACGTAGGGAACACATTTAATATCGGTTATGCTTACGATTATACTACCACCGCAATAAAGACAGTAAGCAACGGTACTCACGAAATAATTATAGGATTTTTATTAGGTAACCGTTATGACGATTCTTGTCCGAGAAATGTGTGGTAGTTACAAACGAACCACTTTTTTAGGCCGGGTAATTTTAATTGAATCTATATTTCTGCGTAATACTTCCTTTGCAATTTTTATTTCCTGAACAGATGCATCAGGTAAAGCTGAACTTTTTGTTTTTGATTTTAGCTTGAACTCTTTTTCCATTTTTAGAAGTTCTGTCAGGGCTATGGAATAGATGGTTTGCAAGCTATCAAGCTTTACTTCTGCCATTGCCTTTGATACATTTTCATTAATAGAAGGCCAGTCTAATTTATCGTAACCGGCTTTTAGGTTTTGCTCAATATTACTCCAGTTGATATTTTCCAGTTCATGCAGGTATTCCTGTTTTACCATTGCCTTTTCCTTTCTGTTTAATACTTCAGCCAACGAAGCATCTATTTCTTTCCACTGTAAGGCGCCAACCACTTTTTTAGTTGCGGCTACCGCAGTTTCAACATTTTCAACCTCTTCTTTTGTTAAGTGGCCTTCTGCATCATCAAATTTTACAGGCATAATATGTTCAGTAACTGGGGGTACCGGCTCCTGCATCTCAGCAGATTCCCGGGGAGCAGAATTATAAATATCAATTTTAATCTGGGCCGGAGTAATAGCTACTGAATTTTGAAACTGCTGTAACTCCGGTTTGTTGGTGGCGGGAACTATCTCGCGGCCCTTAGAGTTATTATTCAATTGCCAAGGCAAAAAAGTTTGCTCATAAGCATATGAAACATCCGGTAGGCCAACTTTTGAATCCTTAATAATCAAAATAGAATTAAAAATAAGTACACAAAAAGTAGCTGCCAGCAGCGGAGCAAGTTGCACCAGTTTGAAGGTTTTTTTCTTTTCCATACCAACGATTTTTTCAATGCGTTTGAGTAAATTTTGTTTACCGGCAGCGCCTAAAGCCAGTACTACATGTTTAGAGGAGGCTTTTTGTAAATGAAGCAGGGCAGAGGCATAGTCAACTTTGTTATAGCCAAATTGCAGCACCATTTCATCACAGCATGTTTCCCTTTCTGCTTCAACAATATCCATAAAAGCTTTTGCAAACGGGTTAAAATACAGGAGTGTATGAATAATGGAAATGGCAAAATTAACGAGGTAATCGTAACGCCGGATATGTGAAAGCTCGTGCAGTAAAATAGCTTCTACCTGGGAGGCGGATAAATTATTTAAAGCCGCAACCGGCAAAAGAATAACAGGTTTTAAATACCCGATAGTAAGTGGCGATGAGATCAATTCAGATACAACCAGCTTTACTTTTTTGCCAATGTTTAAATGCGCTGAAATTTTTTGTACAAACAACCGGTAATCCAGATCTGCTTTTTGAAGTCCCTCTCTTTTTATAAGCTGCAGAAATTGCCAGTTTTTAAAAAGCCGCAGAGCCGGAAAAGCCAGCAACAGGAGGTAAGCTATTGAAGCTGAAAAAAGACAAATCTGTAATAGGCTATTGGAATGTGTAACTGTATTTTCAAAAAATGCAAATGTGTTGGTACTGCTTTGATAATAGGAAAGAAACGTTATTAGAAACCAGGCAAATCCAACCAACATGGCCGCTACTGAAGCCTGGTATTTTTTTGTTGCAGATAATTTGAGAAGATAACTAACGCCTGCAAATACACACCATAAAAAAGCCATTTGCCAAAAGCTGTTAAGTGTCGCCCATCCTAAGGCCTGCAAAAATTGCGATCCGCTCCATCCGGTCATGGTTACTGGTTTTTGAGGTTATTGAGTAAGGTTTGAATCTGCTCCAACTCCTCAGCGGAAACCTTTTGTTCCCCGCTACCCAATGCCTGCAAAACCAGTTGTGTTGATGAACCGCCAAACAGCGAATCAATCATTTTATCCAATAAATGTTTTTGTGTATTTTCTTTATTTACTGCGGGTTGATAGACATGTGTTCGCATGCTTTCGTCGCGTTTTACAAGCCCTTTTTCGTGCATGATTTGCATCAGCTTTAAAGTAGTGGTATAGCCAACGTCTTTTATTTTAGCTAATCCTTCATGAACATCCCGAACGGTTGATGTGTTATTTTGCCACAAAATATTGAGGATCTCAAGTTCGCTTTCAGTTGGTTTTATGTATTTGGAAGCCATAGCTTAAACTATTGTGCGGCTAATTTACGATTTGTTTCGTATTACCAAAACCTTTTGGGAAGATTTTTTTAGGAAACGATTTTTCATAGATGAACGGTCTGTTGATTTGATGACTAGAAGTATAGGGAGATGGGGCAAGAAATTCCAGGAATTATGTAGCTGAATCCGGCACGTGCTAAGCAGAAATATCAGGTTCTTACTTTTGGAAAAGTATTGAGAAAGTAACCACCTGTTCTAATTACGACTACAGATCAATAACCCGGTTGAAAAGAATCGTGGTGGAGTATCATAAATAAAAAGTCCCCGCTAAGCAGTAAGCGGGGAACTTTTTTTTGTCTCTCACAAAGCAGAACTATTTTAAATGAATCGTGTTAGGATTCGTTGTATTTGTCTCTTGTACGGATAAAGACTTCCCGATATTTAATTTCGCTGCACCGGATTCAGAAATATTTTTTGTACCCCAAACCCCGGCAAGGGTAGGTGCAATAACCAGTGACACAATGGACATCAGCTTTATTAAAATATTCATAGACGGACCCGAAGTATCTTTAAAAGGATCGCCTACAGTATCACCGGTTACAGAAGCCTTATGCGGGTCAGAGCCTTTAAAATATTTTTGGCCGTTAATGTCAACACCTTTTTCAAAGCTTTTTTTGGCATTATCCCAGGCACCGCCGGCATTGTTCTGAAACATTCCCATTAGTACGCCGCTTACAGTAGCACCGGCTAAAAATCCGCCTAGAGCTTCGGGGCCTAAAAGAAAACCAATAATGAGCGGTGATAGAATCGCGATAGCACCAGGTAGCATCATCTTTTTTATAGAAGCCTCCGTTGAGATGGCCACACATTTATCATACTCAGGTTTACCCGTTCCCTCCATAATACCGGGAATGGTACGGAACTGGCGTCGCACTTCTTCTACCATTGCCATAGCCGCTTCGCCCACTGCACGAATAGCTAATGAAGAAAAGATAAAAGGAATCATTCCACCAACAAAAAGGGAAGCTAAAACATCGGCTTTATAAATATTGATGCCTTCCATTGTAAAGCCATTTTGGTTAATGACACCAACATAAGCTGCAAATAAGGCCAGCGCAGTTAAGGCAGCAGAGGCGATTGCAAAGCCTTTACCAGATGCTGCAGTCGTATTGCCAACGGCATCCAGTGTGTCCGTTTTTTCGCGAACTTCTTTTGGCAGTTCACTCATTTCGGCTATGCCACCTGCATTATCGGCAATAGGTCCAAATGCGTCAATAGCTAACTGCATAGCGGTTGTCGCCATCATACCGGCAGCGGCGATAGCCACACCATACAAACCCGCGAAAGCATAAGAGCCATAGATGCCGCCAGCTAAAACTAAAATAGGTAAAAAAGTAGATTCCATTCCTACGGCAAGGCCACCAATTACATTAGTAGCATGGCCCGTTCCTGACTGGCGAACAATACTCATTACAGGGCGTTTGCCCATAGCAGTATAATATTCTGTAATGACGCTCATTAAGGTACCTACAACCAAACCAACGGCAATAGCGCCAAAGACTTCCATCTTCGTAAAGGCGAACCCCCTTAGGAACATATCGCCGTTAGGCAAAATAAAATCGCAAAGAAAGTAAGAGGCGATAGCTGTTAATATTATAGAACCCCAGTTACCCATATTCAAGGCCCGTTGAACTACAGCCGTGCTTATGCCTGCAGTATCGCTGATGCGCACAAAAAAAGTTCCGATGATGGAAAACAAAATTCCTACACCGGCAATCAGCATCGGCAATAAAATTGGAGAGAAGCCCTCATAGCCATCACTCAAAGGTGTCATGTCGGTAACAGAAACAGAAGAAGTTACTTCATGGCCTAATACGATTGTTGCTAAAACGGTAGCCACATAAGAACCGAATAAATCGGCGCCCATGCCTGCCACATCACCAACGTTATCGCCAACATTATCGGCAATGGTTGCGGGGTTACGGGGATCATCTTCCGGGATGCCTGCTTCCACTTTACCTACAAGATCAGCCCCTACGTCGGCAGCTTTGGTATAAATACCGCCGCCAACACGGGCAAATAAAGCAATGCTTTCTGCACCCAAAGAAAAGCCCGTTAGTACTTCAATCGCTCTTGTTACATCGTGCGAAGTAGAAATAGCACCGGGAGCAAAATATTTAATTACTACAATAAACAATCCACCTAAGCCTAATACGGCCAAACCAGCAACGCCCATTCCCATGACGGCTCCGCCGGTAAAGGAAACATTCAATGCTTTTGATAAAGAAGTACGGGCTGCATGCGCAGTACGTACGTTTGCTTTAGTAGCTGCACGCATACCAATATAGCCGGCCAAAGCGCTGAAGAAAGCGCCAATTAAAAATGCCACAGCAATAAACCAATGCGATTCTTTGTTGGTATAGCCCATAATGCCTAACAATATGGCTACAATAATTCCGAAATAAGTAAGCACTTTCCACTCAGCTTTTAAGAAAGCCATTGCACCTTCGGCAATGTAATTAGCAATCTCTTTCATCCTGTCGGTGCCGGCATCTTGCCTGCTTACCCAGTTAAATTTCCATATAGTGTACAGAAGTCCAATAATGCCCATTAGAGGGGCTAAATAATACACGTAAGAATTCATGCTTATTGTTTGTTTTTTAATCCGTGCAACGCAACATAAATACCTGCAGGGTTTGTTAATTTTTAAAGGAGGGCAAAGATAAGGGTTTAGGGTATTTGGAAAAGAGGCGGCGTGCTATAGGCCAAAGCCTTTAGTGATGTACAATTTTATAGATAAAAATTGCGAATAGATAAAGGAGAGATACCAAAGTCATTTGTATTACATGCTTATAAATTATATAAGACTCCTTCCGGAAATCTTTGATGTATAGTGGTATTAATCTTACGTCAATTTATTGCCTACTTATAAAATATAGATGACTCCGAAAATTTTAATATTAGGCTGGTATGTAATTTTGTAGAATACATAAAAGGAATTACAATGAAACCAGGAACTGTTTTAGCAGGAGGGTTAGCAGGCGCGGCAACAGTTACTTTGCTGCACGAAAGCATTAGAAGGGTAGTGCCAACTGCACCACGCATGGATCGACTAGGGATGGAAGCAATCTCTAAAGGATTGAAAAAGGCGGGTTTGAAAGTGCCTGAGGAAAACGCACTATTTACTGTAGCCATGGCTGGCGATTTGGTTAGCAATGCCATTTATTACAGCGCTGCCGGTATTGGTTCAGAAAAAAATATTTGGCTTCGTGGATCTTTGCTGGGTTTAGCCGCAGGCATCGGCGCAGTTCTGCTACCAGGACCTTTAGGGTTAAGCAAGCGCCATAGCAACAAAACGGTAGCCACGCAGGTAATGACCATTGGCTTATATGTGACCGGGGCATTGGTAACTACGGCGGTTATTAAATTGCTTAACAAAAAGAAACAGGTAAAGCATAAAGAATGGGAGCAGCGGCTCATGACATCTGCAATGGGATAAGATAATCTGATACCGTTCTGGTTAAACGAAAAACCCAATACGAAAGTGAAATTTTTATCCGTCGAGACAACAATTTCCATACGTCAACTTGAGCGGTTGGATAATCCATTACTAAGAGGAATGTTTATTTCAATGTTTCGAGACTGTAGCCATTAAAGGAAGTTATAAGGTTTAAGCTTTATTCCTTCAGTTCTGCCTATCGTTCCTGGTGAAAGGGATTGGGGCTGTAATGCAACCCAGTTCCAGCAATTGACTTAGGCCTTTTTATTTCACTAAAAATTTTATTGTTCATATGCCATGTTGCAGTTTAGTTTTTATCCAGGCTCGCCGTATGGCTCCAAACTGCTTTTACAATGTGTTCCACTAAAACGTTCAACTTTTAAAGGGTGTTATCATTATCCGATATAATCAAAATTTCAAATCCTTACTTATTCCAGCCCTTTAACGTACCTCTATAAAACTTTCCTATACTTTTGCGCCGTTCATGAAAGAAATACACGAAATATACCCTCACTTAGAGGAGAGAAAAAAGGTTGTCATCACTACCCATCAAAAGCCCGATGCCGATGCTATGGGTTCATCGCTGGGACTGGCTCATTTCTTACGGCAATTAGGTCATGAAGTAACAGTAATTTCTCCAACGAACTGGGCACGCTGGCTTGATTGGATGGAAGGCACAAAAGAAGTTTTAGATTATGAACTTCACCGTACTGAAAGCGATAAGAAATTAGAAGAAGCAGACTGGCTTTTTTGTTTGGACCATAACCATTTCAGCCGCACAAAAAGCATGGCCCCAAAACTTGCTGAAATCAGTTGTACAAAAATTTTAATCGATCATCACCAGGAGCCTGATACAACTTCTTTTGATTATGGTGACTCCAACACCGGTAAAAGTTCTACCTGCGAAATGGTGTATGATTTTATATCAGGTTCTGGTCACCAGGATAAAATAAATGTTTTTGTAGCCGAATGTCTATATGCCGGTGTTGTAGCAGATACCGGGTCGTTCCGTTTTTCTTCCGCCCATGCATCGGTTCATCACATGGTTGCTTATTTAAAAGAGACAGGCCTGGAACATACAAAAGTTCATGAAGCTCTTTATGATAACTTCTTAGAAAACAGGCTCCGGTTTTTAGGGTATGTTCTCAGTCAGAAAATGGAAGTTGATTACGAATTAAACACCGCTTTAATTCATATTACAAAAGCAGAAACTGCAAAATTCGGAATTAAAACAGGCGACACAGAAGGGTTGGTTAATTACCCGCTTTCGATCCAGGGTATTAAGTTAGTGGGTCTTGTAATTGACCGCGACGAAGAACGTAAATGGAGCTTCCGCAGTAAAGGTGCTTTCGATTGTAACACATTTGCCCGTACCTGGTTTAGTGGCGGTGGTCACTTTAATGCAGCCGGTGGCCGCGACACAGAGTCTTTACAGGAAACCGTAAAAAAATTTAAACACGCTATAAAGGAAAATAGCTCACTATTACAATAAACAACCAGTTAAATGAAACGATCAAATCAATTTTTGGCTATCGCTCTTATTGCAATGAGCGCAGTAGCCTGCAAAAACACCGACTTCAAAAAAACAAAAGAAGGCTTCCCTTACAAAGTGTTTAGCGATGAGAAAGGTGAGAAAATTATGCCCGGCTATGTAGTACGTTATCACATGACCAATAAGTTGGAAGATAGCACGATGAGCACAACCTATGGCAACCCTGCTCAATGGATAGCTATTCCAAAACAAGGTGACGAAAATCCAATGACAAAGCTTTTATTGGAAGCCCGAAAGGGTGATAGCATCCTGGTTATTCAACCGGTGGATTCTATTATGAAAAAAGATCCGCGGGCCGCGCAGGATTCATTTTTAATGGCTAATAAAGGCAAGCAATTTAAAGCTATTATTAAAGTAGTGGAAGTATATAAAGACGAGACTGCCGCACAGGCAATTTTTGAAAAAGAAGCGACAGAGAATTTTTATAAAGACCCTTCCAACTCACGTCAAAGGGCAGCAGACGAAGCAGAAATTAATGCGTATTTAAAGAATGCTAACATTACCACAAGACGTACTCCATGGGGTGCTTATGTGCAAACGCTTTCTGGCGGTAATGGACAAAAAGCTAAAATGGGCCAGTTTATGATGTTGCGATATACCGGTAAGGATCTTACCGGGAAAATATTCGATACCAACAACACTCCTGGCGGACAGTTAATGCCGCTTCAAGTTGGCGCCGGTGGCGTGATCCAGGGTTTTCAGGACGGTGTAAAAAGTCTTTCTAAAGGTGAGAAGGCAATTATCTATGTTCCTTCTGTGATTGGGTATGGTGCACAGGGAAGCCCGCCTAAAATTCAGCCAAACCAAAATATTTTATTTGAGATTGAAGTGGTTGATATAACTGATAAACAGCCAGCTCCTCCAGCAATGCCCCAGGCCGATACAACAAGAAAATAATTTTTAAGGTAAAGTTTTACCGACTTTTACAGTCCCGCTTTGGCGGGACTGTTTTTATTCCCCTCTGTGTGAACAGGCTCCGTTTTTAGTCCAAATTTTAAAAGATCTCCGAAGCCTGTGAAAATAATCCACCCGGTTTTTAGTAGCGAATAACTATCCCTCCTCATGAAAAAAGGAATCATCTGGTAGCATAAGCCAAATAGCATTTGGTGAGATTGTGGCAGCTTTCGGGCTGCTTTTTTATGCAGTGTAAGCAAGATATAATTGAATAGCTTCTTTGGCTTCCCTTACATCATGTACCCGTAAAATATTGGCACCATTTAATAAGGCGATTGTATGCAAAACTGTAGTTCCGTTCAAGGCTTTATCAGCCGTTGTTCCCAAAGTTTTGTAAACGGTACCTTTTCGTGATAATCCAACCAAGAGTGGTCTTTCTAATTGTGTAAAGAAATTCAGCTCCCGTAGTAACCGAAAATTATGACTGATAGTTTTCCCAAAACCAAACCCGGGGTCAATAATAATATCTTTTATGCCTGAGTGGTGCAGTTCTTTTAGTTTAAATGACAAAGCATCAAAAACATCCAGTGTTACATTTTTATATTGCGGGTCCAGTTGCATGGTTTGAGGATTGCCCTGTATATGCATCAGGATATATGGTACACCTAATTGTGCAACGGTTAGCAATAAATTTGCATCAATTGTTCCTGCACTTACATCGTTAATTATAGATGCTCCTGCTTCTATTGCTTCCCTGGCGACAGATGCATAAAAGGTATCAATAGAAATAATTTGTCCGGGGAAGTTTTTATGAACAGCTTCTATGGCAGGGAGCACCCTTTTTCTTTCTTCCTCTTCCAGAATCCTTTCGCTGTTTGGCCTGGTGCTTTGTCCGCCGAGGTCTAAAATTGTAGCTCCATCCTTTATCATTTGCTCCGCCTTTCTGACTAGTTCATCAACATTACTGATACGACTGTCGTCATAAAAAGAATCAGGCGTAGTATTTAAAATCCCCATTACTATGGGCTCTTTTATTGTTAACAGTTGTCCTTTACAATTGAGGGTAAACATTAGGCGGTGTTGCTTACTTTTGAAGCGAATGTAGTTAATAATAAAAGCATGTCCACCTTACAACAATACGAATCGGTCATAAACAAGTGCGAAGAGCTTTTTATAAAAAAAACGGCCGATTACGGCACCTCGTGGAGGGTGTTGCGTACTATCTCTGTCGTTGACCAAATTTATATAAAAGCCTACCGCATACGCACCATCCAGGAGCTTGACCAACAGAAAGTTGGAGACACTGTAAATGATGAATTTACCGGTATTATTAACTATGCCATTATTGGGTTGATACAGTTGGAGCTAACCGAAGATGATGAGGAGGAATTAACTATAGAGGCTGTAAAAACTTTGTATGATAACCATGCTTTTGCCGCAAAAGATTTAATGCAAAAAAAGAACCATGACTATGGCGAGGCCTGGAGGCAAATGGGACAGGAGAGCTTTGTTGATTTGATCCTTATGAAGCTGCAACGAATGCGGCAGATTATTACAAACAAAGGAAGAACGATTATCAGTGAAGGGTTGGATGCCAATTATTACGACATAATTAATTATGCTGTTTTTGCACTCATTCTTATTGAAGAAAAAAACGGGTAACCACTATGAAAATTTCTGTACGTATCGTTCAAATATTCGTTGGGGTTTTATTTATTGTGTCTGGGTTGGTCAAGGCTAATGACCCCTTAGGTTTAAGCTTTAAAATGCAGGAATTTTTTGAACTGTGGGGTGCAGGTTTTGCACCAGGTTCTTTCATATCAGGTTCTTTAACGGTATTACATAAAAGTTCATTGCTACTTTCCATCAGCATGATAACCCTGGAAGTCATGGCTGGTATCACCTTACTGGCGGCCTGGAAGAAAAATTTCATTCTATGGCTGCTGTTGGTGCTGATTGTTTTCTTTACTTTTTTAACCGGCTATGCATATTTATCAGGCAAGTTTACCAATTGCGGTTGCTTTGGCGATTGTCTGCCCATTACACCATTAACCTCTTTTATAAAAGATATTGTGTTGCTGGTCATGATCATCTTTTTGTTATTTGGGCAAAAGCATATCACTCCCATTTTTACTCCAAAATTGCGAACCGCTATTCTTACACTTAGCCTTATTCTTACGCTTGCCCTTCAATGGTATGTGCTCAACTATTTACCTATAGCCGATTGTCTTCCTTTCAAAAAGGGTAACAACATTTCGGAACAAATGAAGGCGCCGCCCGGCTCTCGTCCTGATAGCATCGCCATAAAATATATTTATGAAAAAGAGGGCAAAAAGTACGAGTGGGGGATGGATGAATTACCAGCCGATTACAGCTCGTATAAATATGTTGACAGGATTGATAAGGTGGTTCGCAAAGGCAATGCAGATCCTCCCATAAAAGGCTTTTCATTAGTAGGTGTATCCGGGCAAGATTCCGCCCAGGCAATTTTAGCGCAGCCCTTCGCCATTTTAGTATACGCACAGGACTTTAAAAATGCAGAATGGATTGGCAAATTCAAAAAAATAATTGAGGCAGCTAAAGCAAAAAATGTAGCTGTTTATGTTGCTTCGCCCAACTTAGCCGAAGGCGAAAAAGCATTTACAGCAGCTGGTGTTTCCAACGTGCAATTTTTTAATTCTGATTTTACAGTTGTGCGTACAGTGGCGAGAACTACACCAACAATTCTGCTTCTGCAAAATGGTACTGTTACAAATAAGTTCGGCAGGAAAGAAATAGATAAAGCTGTTGAGTTTATTTCTAAAACAAAGCTGTAAAATCATAACTTGAAGGCGTGCTGAAATTCATTCTCAAAAAAATATTGTACGGGCTATTTGTATTGATAGGAGTAGTGATTTTAGTATTTGTTCTCTTCCAGGGTTTTGGAGATCCATCACGTTTAGTAATGGGACAAACAGGCGATGCTGCTACCCAGGCTGCCATTCGCAAGGAGCTTTATTTAGATCAGCCTAAGTGGAAACAATTTATTTATTACGTTAACGATCTTTCACCAATAAGCTTTCATACAAAAGAAGAAATTAAGAAAAAAGACCTGGCTGGAATTTTTATTGGCGGCGATACCAAGCTCGCCATCAAAATGCCTTACCTGCGTCGATCATATCAAACAAAAAAGCCGGTCGGCAGCATATTAATGGAAGCCTTGCCCGGCACATTACTCCTGGCTATTTCGGCTATGTTTATTGCAGTATTAATTGGAATTCCATTAGGTGTTTTAGCAGCAGTTAAGCAAAACTCTTGGATGGATACATCGGCAGTGTTTGCCAGTATCATCGGTATCTCAGCGCCATCATTTTTTATGGCGATTATCATGGCCTATTTATTTGGTTTTGTTTGGGCCGATTGGACAGGTTTACACATAACGGGCAGTTGGTTTGATATTGATTCCGCAGGTGTCAAACGGCTTACTTTACAAAATCTCATCTTACCAGCTTTTACATTAGGCATTCGTCCGCTGGCTATTATTACGCAATTAACGCGTAGCGCCATGCTTGATGTTTTAGACCAGGATTACATTCGTACTGCATATGCAAAAGGCCTTAGTAAACAAGCCGTGATTTGGAAGCATGGTTTACGTAATGCACTTAACCCGGTTATCACAGCTATCACCGGCTGGTTTGCCGAATTACTTGCCGGCGCCTTTTTTGTTGAGTGGATCTTTGGCTGGAAAGGTATCGGCAAAATAACGGTTGATGCTTTGGAGAAACTCGATTTTCCTGTGGTGATGGGATCTGTTTTAGTATCAGCAACCTTCTTTATACTTATCAATATTTTAGCCGATATTTTATATGGTGTTGTTGATCCTCGTGTACGATTAAAATGATAGCTCTGCAATGTGTGTTTTCAGTAAAACGTTTTAATTTTATTACACAAGCAGCCAATACATTTAACGATCGATCTCTAACGGCAAACCCTCTCTAACGGCAAACCCTCTTGCTATGGAAAAAGTAGCTGAATTATTGGCCCGCAAATATCCACAGTTTAATACGGCTGCAAGCAATTGCCTTGTAAGCGATGCGCTCTATCAAATGTGTTGCGAAAATGTAGATTACCTCATTGTTATGGAAGAGGATAAGTTCAAAGGAATTATTACTGACCATGGCATCACCTCAAAGATTTTATTTGAAACAAGACCATTGAATAAAATCAGGGTAAGTGAATTTATGACTACGTCGCTACCCGTGGCTACTCCAGATGATTCGCTGCAAAGTTGTATGCAAATGATGGAGCGTTTTAACGTGCGCCATGTTGTGGTATTTAACCGTTTTGAATTTAGAGGAGTGGTATCTACTTATGATTTAATGCAGGAAGCATTGAACAAGCCGGATGCTTTTTTTGTGGAAACCGAACCGCCCAGAAGAGGCTACCCATGGACTTATTGAATTACGATGTCTTCAATTACTTTTTCACCTAACGCTTCATTCACACGGGACTTTATTTTTTCTTTTTGGTAAATCAATTCCTGTTTTAGCGGGGCTACATTAGTGGTGATGAAAAGTGTTTTATTTATCACTTTTATATTATCGGTATAGCGGGCAATTGTTTTGCCCATCACGCTTTCCCATACGTCCTCAATCTGCAAAGCCTGTATAGAACCTTTGAGCCGGCTTTGCGCCAGGAATTGTTTAATTGCTTCGCCCATTGAGTATTGCGCCATAGGGCGAAGGTAGGGAGTTTGATGTTTGAGAATAGTGTTGGGGTTGAGGCTTTTTATGCGTAAAAGTCTCAAGTTTTTTAAAGTTTACTATTGTTTATTCTTTTGAAAAAGAAACATGCTGTGCTTTCGTTTTCTAGTATATGCGAACCAAGGGTTCAATTAATTGAATCGGTATTCTATTATCATCTGTAGCAACGGATTTCAATCCGTTGACATTGAAACATGGGGCAGAATGGAGAACCGTAGGAACCGTACGTTCGGTTCATATAAGAAAGTGCGCTTTTGAGATATGTATCAAGCCTACTGCTCTCTTTTTTTCAAACCTGTTTAACTACACCGGATTGAAATCCGTTGCTACAAAATGTTTCGAGCCTATGGCTCTATATGAAACCTTGATTCGTGTTAGTTCGTAAAATATCAGCGCCCAATTTCAATAGTCAACTATTAACTAAAAGCCTATCTAAATCCTGTTGTTGCATTCATCAGGCTTTGCTGTAATGTATTAGCTTGCGGCGTCTTACATTTACGCAATGGCAAAAGTGTTCACTATAACAGAAGGATTGGAAAATATGGGCGCCTTAAAAACAGGCGGACAGGGATCGGTATACAAAACCCGGAGGGTAGGAGAGATCATCACCGCGGTAAAGCTTTTGCCTACGCCGATCCACAGCGAAAGCGCACAGGATAAAAACTTCACTTCCTTTCAAAATGAAGTTGCAAAACTAAAAAAAGTAAACGAAGAGCCTAACCCTAACATAGTAAAAATTCTTTCTTCAGGCATTACCGATAGTGGCTCCTTTCCTTTTATTGAGATGGAGTTTATCGAAGGTCCGGATATGGAGGAACTGCTGAAGCCACCCCATACTCCTGTCTTCACAATAAAAGAAGCCATAAAAGTTGCAGAGCAATTATCACATGCCTTAGCCCATTGTCACCGCCTGGATGTGAAGCATGGCGATATGAAAAGCAATAACGTAAAATTTAATAAGGCTACAGGCAATTATATATTGATTGATTTTGGTTTATCGGCAATGAGCGATGAACAGCGGCGGACAAGTTTACGCCATGCAGGAGCCATTGAATTTATGGCCCCGGAACAAGGAGCAGGGCAGCTCTTTTTTCAAACAGATATTTACGGGTTTGGTGTAATATTATTTGAACTTTTGGCTGGCCAGGTGCCATTCCCTTTACGCGACAGCAGCGAGTCGGCCCGCAACCAGATCATGCTGGCGCACATGGAAACCCCACCACCCGATTTAAAGGCTCTGCGTGAACAACATTTGCCCCCGGAGTGGAATGATGAACAAAGAAGAAAAGAAGCATCCATACCAGAATGGCTATTAAGCACTATCTATCGTTGCCTCCGTAAAAAACCTGAAGAACGTTTTGCAAATGGAATCGAGCTGCACAATTTTATTGTGGCTAATAGTGTCGGTAACCACCGCCAGGATTTTAGTGCAATAAGCAATGACGGCTGGCAGGCGCAGGCTGAAAAACTATTGAAAGAAAAACAAATGTTACAGCAGCAGTTGGCTGCAAAAGAGGCCGAATTGCAAGTTTTAAAAAGACAACCGGAAGGTCCTGAACGCATTCCCGGCCAGGATGATTATAATGGAAACCGTAAAAAAAATACAGCCTGGGTTATTGCTTTTATAATTACACTTTTAGTAGCAGGCGGCTTGGCATATGCCTTAATTGAAGGCGGTAAAAAAGAACCGGAAATAAAGCCGAAGGTTGAAGAGCCAAAACCTTTGCAGGCAATAGCACAGTACCGGGTGTTGTCAGCAAAAGCAAATTTTTATAATGAGCCTGATGAAGCCACCCGCAGAAGTGCCTTTATTCCTACAGATGAAATGGTGACGGCTTATGAAGAAAAGAACGGATTTATTTACACCGAGTTTACTAATTCCCGTGGACAAACCTCGAAAGGCTGGTTGCGCAAACAGGATTTAGTTACACCGGAAGAATGGGAGCAAAAAAGAACAGTGAATGCTAAACCAACTGAGGCTGATATAAGAGGTCAGTTAAGCGAAGCGGCTGGTTACCTGCAAAATAACCAGGTAGAGGATGCATTGCGCATTTATAATTTCTTAACTGGTTTTAATGTGCCTGATGCCATGTATGAGGCGGCGAATCTATCCTTGCAAGGAAAGAATGCTGCACTGACCTGCGATGAAGCCATAGCCTTATTAAAAAAATCGGCCTATGTTGGCCACCTGCCGGCGAAGCGCACCCTGGGAATCTTATACCTGTTTGCCGAAAATAAAGCTGTGCTTCAAATCAATAACTATACGCAATGTGTGTTCGATAAGAATTTTGCAAAGGGCAGGTCGTACCTGACCGAAGCGGCAAACGGAGGCGATACTACGGCACGGCAGCTTTTAGATCAATTAAACATTACGGAACAAGCCGGCCCGCCGCAATAGAAGATGGGGTTGGAATGTTCTTTGAATATAGATTAGCATGATGCGAAGCCTTTCAGCAGTAATTTTTTTCTTTTTTTGTTTTGCCTGTAGCAACAACAAAGCTGAAAACGTGGTTGTTACGGCACCACCTCCATCTCCTGCATATTATTTTTATCCAAAAGCCAATGTTTATTTTGATACGGTGAATAAGGACTATGTTTTTTTAGCCGGCGATAGCAAAACATGGCAAAGCGTAAAACAAATTCCTGCTGCTATGCAGGTGTTGATGGATAAAAATGTTTTGATTGATTCGCCTGCCAAACCAGTTTGGAAGGATAACGAAAGGCACAAGCTTATTTATTCTGCGGTGCTCTATGCTTCGCCTTCGGATACGCAGGAAGTAAAGCCGGTAACACAGGTAAAGGAAGCCCCTATGGAAGTAAAAAAAGAAAAAAAAGGGCTGCGTAAATTCTTCGATAAAATTTTTGGGGGAAAGAAGAAAGATGATGCTGACAACTAATTCAGATCTTCTGCCCGCCCAAACGCTCCATTATTATACTCATCAAACGCATTCATAATTTCTTCCCTGCTATTCATAACAAAAGGGCCATAGGCAGCAAATGGTTCATTGAAAGGTGTTGCATATCCAAATAAGATTACCGCTTCAGTGTTGCCAGTTACTGCAAGCTCTTCTCCCTCATTATTAAGTTGCACAAGGTGATGCATTCCCGCATCGGTACCATTCACATTCACTTCTCCCTTTACCACATAAAAGAAGATGTTTTGCAATGAGGATATAGAAAAATTTATACTTCCTCCTTCGCTAAATTCTATCCACGAAAGATGAATGTCTGTTAACGGTTCAAAAGGTGCTTTAACGCCATTCCATAATCCTGAAACCGGGTGAAGAATGACCTTGCCGTTATCTGAAGCAATTGATGGAATAGCCTCTTTTTGAAGGCCCGTATATTTCGGCTTTGTCAGCTTGAATTGTGCCGGTAGATTTACCCATAATTGTAAAATTTCCAAAGGACCGCCTTGTATTTTAAATGCTTCCGACGATACTTCGGCATGTATCAAACCGCTGCCTGCCGTCATCCATTGTACGCCACCTTCTTTTATGATGCTGTTAGCGCCGCTGCTGTCTTTATGCGTAAGGTCGCCCGCTAAAATAAAGGTCACCGTTTCAAAGCCCCGGTGCGGATGCGGGCCAAAAGGTAAGCCGCCATTCATGGGTAAATATTCCTGGTAACCGTGATGGTTTAAAAAGATGAAAGGATCAATTGCATTCATGGGCACTGCTTCGGTAGGCATTGCCCGGTAGGTTACCAAATTACCGATGGGTTCATAAACTGCTTTGTGAATGGCTTTAATGGTTCGTTTCATACAATAAATAATTTCGCAAAGTTCCTTGTATCCGGCTTAAAATAAAAAAGCTTATCTCACTAACAAATCAGTGAGATAAGCTTATCCAAACTATAGCAATATTGTAAGATTACACCGCAGCGCTGGCAGCTAATTTCTATCGTTTAAAAATTAATCATTTTAATGATAGCGTTTCTGACTTGAACAAATCTCTTTTTTATGCTCTTTTCTTTACGGCTGTCATTTCATTTGCTAATAACCAATCTTATTTTCATTCTCCTTCCATTCCTCAAAAACTCTAAACGCTTCATCATGCGCTACTGAAATCATCGGTATCATCCGGTCACTTAAAGGCTTACTGCACTCTTCATAGATCATCGAATCATCAAAACCGATAGCTGCTGCATCTTCGCGGTTATTGGCGTAGTAAATTACTTTTGGCCTTGCCCAATATATTGCACCAAGGCACATCGGGCAGGGTTCACAGCTTGTATAAATCTCGCAGTCATCTAATTGAAATGTGCCCAGGTTTTTGCACGCATCACGAATAGCTACTACTTCGGCATGTGCGGTTGGGTCATTAGTGGAAGTAACTTTATTATTTCCCCGACCAATTATGCTATTGTCTTTTACAATCACGCAACCAAAAGGGCCGCCTTCTCCATTTTCACTTCCATTTTTTGAAAGTGCAATGGCTTCCATCATAAATTTTTCTTCACGGGTCATGTGCAAAGATTGGGAATTAAGAAGTTGATTCAGGTGTTGAAATTGGATAATGTTATTGTTCAAATCCTTTACTAAAAGCAGGGCCATCAGAAGTTGTTACGATTCCTACTGATAAAAGTTTACACCAACAAAGGCAGTTCTTTATCCATAATATCTTTCACCGTTCTTTTCTCCAGCACTTTTAAAAGGGCATCCCGTGCTTCTGCCATTACGGGGTTGATGCCACAACTTAACTGGTTACAATTATCGCAGGATTTATAGAAGTTAAGGCTTACACAACTCAGCAAAGCAATTGGCCCATCAACTATACGTATCACTTTTGCCAGTGTGATATTTTTAGGCGCCATTGACAAGCGATATCCGCCACTGCGCCCTCTGGAACTTATTAAAACATCATGATTTTTTAGTTCACATAAAATGGCTTCCAAAAACTTAATAGGAATATTGCGGTCACGGGCAATGGTGCCAATTAAAACCGGGTTCCCATTGGTATATTGCGCGGCCAGGTAGGAGAGGGCTTGCAAGGCGTATTTTGCTTTTTGTGACAGCATAGTAAAAATTCAAAGCAAATATGCAGAATCCTTTTAAATTCCGGCGCAGCCATTAGTTTAATAAATAGCCGGCCTAAAGATGGGTGCCGTACATATTGACATTCATGAATTAAAGTGCACAAATATCATAACGCTTTTTCATCTCCCAGGCAAATCACAATGCTTACTTCAACCACCTTTCAAAAAATTCATATGTCCGCAGCATCTGATCCATGCGCTGTCGGTTGTCGCCGCTACGGGTAATTTCATGCGTAGCTCCCGGATGGCGCACATACTCAACCGGCCTGCCTAAAACCTTTAAACTTCTATACATCATTTCGCTCTGCACAAAACCGGTACGACGGTCATTATCGCCGTGAAAAATAATATAAGGCGTAGTGATGTTTTGCACGTAGTTAATGGGCGATTCTCTTTCAAGCAAAGCTTTTGTTTTTGGTTCCCATGGATAGCCACCAAAATAACGCGGCACCAAGCGCCATGCATTTCCTTCGCCAAAAAAAGTACCCAGGTCATATACGCCGCGTTGCGAACAAGCAGCCTTAAAGCGATAATCATGTGCAATGATCCAGGCTACAAGATAGCCGGCATAGGATCCGCCGGTGATCAAAAGCTTTGATGTATCAGCCCAACCTTCCGCGATTGTTTTATCCAATGCCGTTAAAACATCAGATGCCGGGCCTGTGCCCCAATCTCCCACATTAGCTTTTAAAAACTTTTCGCCATAGCCGCCAGAGCCTCTTGGATTGCTGTAAACAACACCATAGCCCTTGCTGCAGAAGTATTGAAACTCATGCCACATGCCTGCTTCACCGGGACCCCACATAGCTGCCGGCCCGCCATGAATCTCTAAAAGCACCGGATACTTTTTACCGCTTTCGAAGCCCTTTGGCTTCATCACCCAATATTCTACGGTAAGCCCTTTCTCATTTATAAATGTTTTCTTTTCAGGAATTGAAAGCGCTTTTGTTTTTACCCAGTCGTTATAAGAACTGATGCGAACCGGGGACTTCATAGCGGCATCTGCTACATATAATTCAGATGGATTCAGCACTTCTGTTTTAGCAAAAATAATTTTGTCTTTAACCGGGGCATAAGAGGTTATCCCGGCATCAAACCCGGAAAGTTGTTCAACTTTTTTAGTTGCTATTTGCACCCTGTATAACTGTGAGCCTCCATTGCTTTGCGCAGTGAAATAAAGATGTTTTTCATCTGCGCTCCAGTTGATTGCTCCTTTGCTTCTATCAAATGGAATATCGATGGCATCTTTTTCAGAACCTGCCAAAGGCATAACAGCTAATGATGGAACGTCCCCATTTACACTGTCATACTGGTAAGCTAACCACTTGCCAGAAGGCGAAAGCTTTGCACTGTTATAGCTCATGCCTTTTTTGCCAAGCAGCAGCCGAAGATTTTTTCCATCTGCATCAGCTATATAAATTTCACTTTCCATAGAACGGTCGGGATGTTCTGACGAATCAATATCGGCTGTTAAAATAAGCTGCTTACCATCGGGAGTGCTTAGTAGATTATCGAAGCGAAAGGCGCCTTTTATTAAAATTTTAGGTTCCGAAGAGGGTGCAACATCAATTGTAAAAAACTGGTTGAAACTTGTATTCCCCGAAATGTTATTTTCATCCTGAAAGGCAAGTTTATTAAGTACAGTCGCTTTTCCATCACCTTCATTATTTAGCAGGTACGCCCTTATCTCATCCATGCTTCCATCAGGGGCCGCTTTTGCTTTTGCCGCTTTTTGCATATCGCTATAGCTTACTCCCGGTTTTTCGGAAGGCCATAAGGGGTAGGAGCGGGAGGGGTTAAGAACAGAATCTTTTAAAAAGCTTTTTTGTTGTACAGAAGAAACAAAAATAATTTTTTTGCCGTCGGGGAACCATCTGGGCGCACTGGCGCCATATTGCGATTTTGTAAGTTGCCAGGCTTCACCACCATTTACAGGAAGAATAAATATCTGCGGTTTACCATCGGCACTGCGTACAAAAGCAATGCTCTTTCCATCGGGGCTCCATGCAGGTTGTGATGATGATTCTTTTGAAAACGTAAGTTGAACCGGGGTTGATGTGGCAGTTACATCTGTTATATAAAGTTGGGTCAGGTATTTATAATCAAGGACGTTCTTTTCATCAGGCTCAATTGCTGTTACAGTAAAAGCAGCCTTAGTGCCATCATTATTCGTTACAAGGTTGCCAACCGTTTTTATTTTAAGCATGTCGGCAAGCGTCACCGGCCCGGTACCTTGTGCAAATAATAATTGAAAACCGGCTATAAAAAGCGATAGCAAAGAAATTTTTTTCATGTACGATTGTTTATTTAATTCAGCATTAAACTTAACGAAAAATGTAAGCTTATCCGGTAGAACCAATAAAAATTAATCGCAGATAATGGTTATACAATGAATTTAGCTGAAACTAAAGCTGCTCAGTATTTAATTGATTGATGCCGTTTTCTTCCGTTGCGTTTTACGCGTACGGGGTTAAAAAGCCGAATAAAGTTTTATTGTAAAAGAGTGCGACGCCTATGCAGCTAGAAAGTATTCTATAGCTGGTAACAAAAAAACCCAACCAACAAAAGCCGGTTGAGTTTTTTATAAATTAGTAACACGAAGTACAAAGACTTCCGGTGGATTTAGCCGGAAGTTTTATATGTCTGTGCCTGCATCTCTTTCCACTGTTTTCTTAACTACTACGCGGTCTGTAGTTGATGATGTGTCTCTTCGCTTACCGCCGCTTAATAAGGCAACCAGTAATAAAATAAATACAGCAGCGCCTACAATCCATACCCATGGCTGTGTGTACCAGGTGTCATTGGCAGTAACATTGATGTCTGTGGTTTTAGTGGTAGTTGTTGTCGTAGATTTTGTTTCTCCCCCGCCGGCTTCATTATTTTCTTGTGCCCATACCGCCAAAGTAAAAAGGCTAAAAAAGCAGAGTAGAAAAATGCGTGGTACTGTAACTTTCATTGTTTGTATCATGTTTTCATATTTAATGAGAGGTTAATAATCCGGCTACAATCCTTTTCAAGAATTACGCCACTACAAGGTTAATCCCGATGCTTCCTGAGTGCTATCGTTCTATGGTATCCCACGGGGTTATGGGATTATCTGTTGTAGCAACATCAGTATCGTCATCTTTTTCACGTTCGCTTTCTATATCATCAATTAATTCTTCAAGGTTTTGTTCCGACTGCACTTCATGTGAAGGGCTTATTCCAATCCGAACGCTGCGGATGTCTTCATCAGTGATAATGTCGCTTTCGTTTTCCAAATGGCGGCGTACGATTTTTTGCGAGTCTGTTTCAAACTGTTCCTTAAAGTGGGGTTCTTTGGGTTCCAGGGATTCGTTGTTCATGATGTGGTTTTAAGAGTTATTGAGAAAGATGTGCCAAACAGATGAGTTACGTGTAATTAAACGGCAGAAGTAGTCAGGCATAAAAATTACATAGTATCTGCATCCAAACTTTGGGTAATAAAATCGGCAGACACAGAAAACGTTTGTAAACAAACTTAAACGAAAAATAAGTTTCATTGCTGATAACAGCGCTGATTGTTTATTCATTGCTACAAAAAGAAATTTATCATTTAGACAAATTACATATAAGTAAAATGCTTGGGTACAAAAGATGACCGTATCTATTACAAAGTTGAGGTGATAATGCGAGGTAATGAATAATTAACTATTTGGCAGGAAAGTTGGAACTACAATTTTTCATCTATAAAATAACGGAGGAAATTATGGCAACAAACGAGGATACAGTTAAAACGGTTAGAACCGGTCGTAAAAATCCTGAACATACAGAAGGACCTGTAGCTACGGCAATTGAAGAACAAACGGCGAAGCTGCCTTCTGATTTATTTTTATGGGCTGCAGTAGGTTCAATAGTTATTTCGCTTGGATTTCAAATTGCGGGAAGAAAGAAAGACGCATTGTTTGTAGGGCAGTGGCCTGCGCCTTTCTTGCTTTTAGGCTTGTATAACAAGTTAGTGAAATTAGAAGGACACGATTAGAGTTGGTATATCTAATAAACAATAAATGACTGTATTTTATGTACGGTCATTTGTTGTTTGCACTAAGGCATGAAGTAAAAAGACGATGGTTTTCCTGCTTGATTTCGTCTTAAAATGCTCTGATATGCTCGTTGTGGTGGAAAGAATTCGAAACCGTCCCGTGCTATATATAACATTGTTTGAAGCACGGCAATTTTTATGAAACAGGTTTTGGTAGATAGTTATTTCTTCTCAATTATTCCATAAAAAGAAATTGCCTGCCTGTTGTTGCTTGTAACCTGTAAGGTGGCAAAGCCGTTTGTAGAAACGGAATAAATTAGCTCGTGAATATCTTTAGCATCAGCCGGCTTTATTACAATCTCCCATCCACCCTTCGACTTTTCTTTAAGCTTATACTCAAATTTAGTGGACGTAAAATTAATTCCGCCACCAGTGTTATAACCCGCAGAATAGGCCCTTCCAAAATAAGGGAGATAGGTATTGATGGAATCTATAAGAATTTTCATATCAAAGCCGGGATTCAACTGTACTACAGTTCCTTGCAGCGGCCACGCCGACTGTGCTTTAAAAACAAAAGTTTTAGTGGAAAGCAAGCTTTTTAAAGCAGCTTCATTATTTTCCTGCGCTACTAATTGTGTAACGCTTAAAACAATAAGCGAGAGAAATAATATTGATTTTATAAGGCTGTTTCTCATTATTCAACTTTCTTTTACTGCACTGCAAATGTATTTAAATGGCACTCTTATAAAAGCACCGCCAGAGAACATTAACAGGCCTTAAAAGTTAAATTCAAATATAAATGAGGTTCAGGAAAGCACAGTTTCCGCTGTAGGTTGTATGGTTAACTCTTTTTGCAATTCTTTATTGATCAGCACTCCGGCTTTGGCGCCTTCTGCTGCTGCCACTACTACAAAGTGCATGTCCTTTGAGGCATCACCGGCAACGTATAAGCCTTCAATATTTGTTTGCTGAAATCTATTGGTAAGCACTACGCCTTTCTTCGTCATATTGCAACCAAAGGTTTCGGCGAGATTGCATTGCTGGTCAAAGCCATTTACAAAAAACAAGGCATCGCAAGGGCGGCTTTCTCCATTCTTAAAAACCAGTTCCTTTAATTTGCCTCCATCCGATTCTAACCGTTCAATAGGGTAAGAAATGATGCTTATATTATTTGCCGCCAGCGTTTCAACTTCGGCAGGCTTAAGCTTGTTTTTTCCATCAGCAAAGTAGGTCACGTTTTCGCTCCATCCTTTTAGGGCTAACGCTAGTTCGTAACCACTTTTATTCCTGGCGTAAACACCCAGCTGTTTATCGCTTACTTCCCAGCCATCGCAGTAAGGACAATGGTGAACAGATTTGCCATATAACTCTTTAAACCCGGGAATGTCGGGTAGTTTATCAGTGAGACCAGTGGCGATAAGTAAT
>JAQBNG010000144.1 GCA_028288675.1 Flavisolibacter sp.
AAGTAAAGTTTTCGCATTTTCCAGTAAGTTTAGAATCCAAATCTAAGCGGATAATGGATTCCACTTAGATTTTCGCACGAATAAATTATTAACATGCGAACAAAAAGTAAAACTACTTTACTGATACTGCGAAGCCCGGATATCTATAACCTTTAACTGCAAACTTTTCTCCCCGTTCCATTCATTCTCATCAATTTTAAAAATGAGGTCAATAGGCTGGTTATCTAAAAGAAGCGGCATTTTATCAGCCATATTAAAACCAATGCCTGAAAGAATGTGATTGTCTTGTTTTACCACAAATCGTAAATGGGCCTCTTTCACCACTTTGCTCCATCCTGTATTGTAAACATTGCGGGCACAAAAAGTGGGTGACATATTATCAGGACCGAAAGGCTCCATCTGGCAAAGAATATCATAGAACGATTTCTTTATATCAGAAAAATTGATTTCAGCATCAATTACTATTTCGGGTATCAGTAATTCCGGATGAATTGAAGCCTCCACCACTTCTTCAAACCGCTGGCAAAACGCTTCTACTTTATCGGTTGCCATTGTCATGCCCGCAGCATAAAAGTGGCCTCCGTAGCCAAGCAATAAATCTTTGCATTGATGAATGGCTTCATACACATTAAAGCCCACAACACTTCGCGCCGAACCGGCAACAAAATCGCCGCTTTGCGTCAGTACAATAGTTGGTCGGTAGTAATGATCAATTAATCGCGAAGCAACAATACCTACAACCCCTTTATGCCAGTGTGGTTGAAATAACACCGTGCTTTTCCGCCTAATCATCACTTCGTCGCCCTCAATAATCGCCAGCGCTTCTTCTGTAATGCTACTATCAGCTTCTTTGCGGTTAACATTATCGGCATTCAATTGTTCGGCCCAGTGCATGGCCTCGTCATAACTTTCCGCAACAAACATCAACACGGCTTTGCGGGCATCATCCATGCGGCCGGCTGCATTCACTCTCGGAGCTATGATGAACACAAGGTTAGTAATGTGAAACTCTTTTTTAAACCCGCTTAAAAAGCTCAGGGCCTGAATGCCAAAGTTTGGATTCTTGTTCGCCTTTTGTAATCCGTAATAAGCCAGTATGCGGTTTTCGCCGGTAATGGAAACTATGTCAGCCGCAATAGCAGTAGCAACCAAGTCAAGATATTTGTGCGGCGTATCATCGGGCAACTCCATTGCTTCACATAGTGCTGTAATTAATTTATAGCCTACACCGCAGCCACATAATTCTTTAAAAGGGTAGCGGCAATCTTTTTGTTTTGGATTAAGAATAGCCACTGCGGGTGGTAATATTTCATCGGGCAAATGATGGTCGCAAACAATAAAGTCAATGTCTAAGCTTTTTGCATATTCAATTAATGAAACTGACTTAATACCACAGTCCAAAGAGATAATTAGCGTGTACCCATTTGCAGCCGCAAAATCAATACCGGCCTTGCTTACGCCGTAACCTTCGCGGTAGCGGTGAGGGATGTAAAATTCAGTAGGCGGGTGATAGGTTTTTAAGAACTGGTACATGCAGGCAACTGCTGTTGTGCCATCTACATCATAGTCACCAAATACCAGTATTTTTTCTTTCACTGAAAAAGCTGTAAGAATCCGGTCAACGGCTTTTTGCATGTCCTTCATTAAAAAAGGATCATGTAAAAGGGATGACTCAGGACGAAAGAATTTTTTAGCATCATCAAAGTTTTCAATACCGCGTTGCACCAGTATGCCACAAAGCACAGGATGTATCTTCAGCTCTTTAAAAAGCGCCCCTGCTTTTTCTTTGTTGTATGTACTGATGCGCCAGCGTTTTTGTTTCATTGATCAATATTTTCTATCCGTCACGAATTTTACCAAGTCTTCAAAACCATCTCTAATTTCAGATGGGGGAAAGCTGTGTAATATATCCAATGCTTCCTGCTTATACCCGTTCATTTTACTAATGGTATAATCAATGCCGCCGGCTGCTGTAACCACATCGGTTATATAAGCTATTTTAGCCTTGCGGGTATTCTCATTTTTAATGATGTAGATGATTTCCTTCCGTGTTTTTTTATCAGTATTATTAAGCGTATAAATAAGGGGCAAAGTGAGTTTTTTTTCTTTAATGTCGTTTCCGGTAGGCTTGCCAATATCCTGAGAGGTATAATCAAACAGATCATCTTTTATTTGAAAGGCCATTCCTACTTTTTCTCCAAAGGCCAGCATTTTTTTAGTTAGCTCCATGTCGGATGATACTGACCAGGCACCGGCGCCGCAGGCTGCGGAAAGTAAAGAAGCCGTTTTGTTTTTTATGATCTCCAGGTATACAGCTTCATCTAAGTTTAATGAACGCGATTTCTCCATCTGCAGAAGTTCACCTTCGCTCATCCGCCGTACCGCTTCGGATAATAGCTTTAGTATTTCAAAATCATTATTATCTAATGAAAGCAGCAAACCTTTCGATAATAAATAATCTCCCACCAGTACAGACACTTTATTTTTCCATAAAGCATAAACTGAGAAAAAACCTCTACGTTCAGCAGAGTCGTCTACCACATCATCATGAACCAATGTAGCGGTATGCAACAGCTCTACTAATGAGGCGGCCCTGTATGTTGTATCATTCACTTCGCCGCAAAGCTTTGCCGATAAGAAAACAAACATCGGCCGTATCTGTTTGCCCTTGCGCTTTACCACATAGCGCATGATGCGGTCTAACATAAAGACATTGCTTTTTGCAGCATCTTTAAATTTTTTTTCAAACAAATCCAACTCGGTCTCAATTAAACTAAGGGGTAGCTTCATTCGTAGTTCCAAAAATTACAGTGGTAAAAAAACAAACGCGATTGTGTGGTATAAGAATTGCAGATTTTGTGCTGGCAAATATTGATTGACTTTGTGTTATCCTCAAAAATAAATTTAAAAGTTTGGTAATTCTACGTCAATCTATATTTTTGCGGCAGATTAGGACATTGTTTTTAAATTTTAATTAATAGTTATGGCAAGCAAACAGTACTCTTTTATAGCAGGCGCCTTATGCCTGTTGGCTTCGTCCGGTTTCGCACAAACACCAACCACAAGCGGATCCGGTTACGATGTTGCAGATTCTACAGTAGTTCCTTCACGCAGGGCACCTCAGCAAACTGAGTTCATGCAAGGCACGTATAATTTTCCTGCAAAGCCACGCAGCATGTGGGAGATTGGAATTAAAGGCGGTTCCTTTAATGTGAGTGGTGATGTACCTACTAAGTTTTTCACTCCTGGTTTTGGTATTCATGTAAGAAAAGCTTTAGGCTATGTTTTCTCACTTCGGTTAGAGTACATGTATGGAGTTGGTAAAGGATTGAACTGGAATGCTTCTACTAACTTCGGTAATAATCAAGGTTTAACTACAAATCTTCCTGCTGGTCAACGTTATATAGCTAGCGGCTCTAATCGTGTTTTCTATAATTATAAAACAAAAGTTCAGGACTTAGCTCTTGAAGGTGTTATCACTTTAAATAACGTTCGTTTTCATAAAGCAAAATCGGGTTTCAATGTTTATGCTTTATTAGGTATTGGCGCTACTACTTATGATACCAAAATAAATGCGCTTAACGGTACTACCGGAAATTACCAAACTGCCTATAATGGAGTTACCGGCTTTAATGATTATAAGAATAGGAAAGATGTAAAAGACCGTCTTGAGGAAATATTGGATGATGATTATGAAACGCCGGCAGAGAACGATGGAAACCGTCGTCCTAAATTAGGCGGTAATACCCTATTGCCTGTAGGACACGTTGGAGCAGGTATTGCTTTTCGTTTAAGCAAACGCATCAATCTTGCTATTGAAGATCGTTATACAATTACAAGAAGCGATTTGCTTGATGGACAGCGTTGGGCGGAGCAGGTTAATGGAAGCCCGGTTCTTACTCCTGACTATGATAATTATAACTACTTAAGCGTTGGTTTAAATTTCAACGTTGGTGCAAAATCGGTTGAGCCTTTATGGTGGTTAAATCCTTTGGATTATGCTTACCAGGAAATTCGCAAGCCACGTTTGATGATTCTTCCAAAACCAGTTTTGCCTGATACAGATGGCGATGGTGTAACT
The DNA here is from genome assembly GCA_028288675.1 of Flavisolibacter sp. Classification (GTDB taxonomy): domain Bacteria; phylum Bacteroidota; class Bacteroidia; order Chitinophagales; family Chitinophagaceae; genus Flavisolibacter. The sequence continues at coordinate 4,082 of JAQBNG010000144.1, forward strand.
GATCAATTTGACCAAGAGGTAACACCACAAGGTTCTCCGGTAGATGCTCATGGTGTTAGTTTAGATACAGATGGCGATGGTGTACCTGATTCTCGTGATAAGGAAAAAATTACGCCTACAACTTGTCAGCCTGTTGATGCGGACGGTGTTGGTAAATGCCCTGTTGCCTGTCCGGATTCAACTTGTCCTGGTTGGGGTGCTCGTCCTACTGATTGTGCAACTGCTCTTGGTAACTTACCAAGCATTGCCTTCACTGGAAATACATCTCGCTTAAACGAAAGCCAGAAAGTATGGTTAGCAGGTGTTGCGGCTACTTTGCGTAACAATCCTAACTGCCGTATTTCAATAGTTGGTTATTGCACAGAAAGCAAAGCAAAACAATCCGCAGGTACAGCAAGAGCTGAAAACGTTAGAAAATACCTCGTTGAAAGTGAAGGTATCAGCAATGATCGTATAACAGTATTGGTAGGTCAGCAAGGTGGTGACTGCAACACTGTTGATTTAAGAGGCGAATAAGGAACCTTATCAGATATTCTAATCCCGTTCTGTATTAACCAGAACGGGATTTTTTTGTAGGTACTTTAGGCTAATCTTAACGGGCTTATTATACAAGTGCCGATTATTTACAGAATATTTGCTTTTACCGATTAATTTTGATCTCTCTTATGAAGTTTACTGCTGCCGTTTTTTTACTTATTTTACTTACCAGTTGTGGTCAATCTATAAATAAGGTTTTAAAAAACCCTGATCCCCAGTATAAGTTGCGTATGGCCGAACAGTACTACGCTAATAAAAAGTATGTGCAGGCGCAGCAAGTCTATGAGGACATTATGCCTTTATTCAGGGGCCAACCGGAATTTGAAGACATTTATTATAAATATGCTTATACCGCATACAACCAAAAGGATTATCTGAATGCGGAAAATCTCTTTAAGGGTTATCTTGAAATCTATTCTACCAGTGCAAGGGCGGAAGAAGTTGATTATATGCGGTCTTACACTTTTTACATGCAATCGCCAAAAGCTGCATTAGATCAAACAGCTACGCTAAAAGCTATTGGTATGTTTCAAACTTTTATCAATACGCATCCGGGATCGGCTCGCAATAAAGAAGCTACTGTGCTTATAGACCAGTTACGTCAGAAGCTGGAAGTAAAAGACATGAAAGCAGCACAACTGTATTTTGATATAGGACAGTTTCGGGCAGCAGCAGTAGCCTTTAATACCATGTTGAATCAATATGCAGATACCGAGAAAGCAGATCAATACAAGTTGATGGCGATAAAATCTTACTTTCGTTTTGCTGAAATGAGTGTGGAAGAAAGAAAAGGAGAGCGTTTTGAAAAAGTAATTGAAGAAGCCAATGACTTTATGGATCGTTTCCCTGAAAGCCCGCTGGTGAAAGAAGTTCAGCAATTTGTAACCTCATCTAAAAACAATTTAAAAATATATAGCAATGAGCCTGTTAAGACGTCAACTTAGTACCAGCACTACCAATAACATTGAAACCCGTGATATAAATGGGCTGAAAACCAAAACAGGTAATGTTTATGAATCTATCGCTATCGTTGCTAAAAGAGCCAACCAGATTAATATCACCATAAAAGAAGAGTTGCACAGTAAGCTGGAAGAATTTGCTTCTCATACCGATTCTTTAGAAGAAATTCATGAGAACAAAGAGCAAATTGAAATTTCCAGGGCTTATGAAAGAATGCCCAATCCATCATTATTGGCAATATCTGAGTTTATGGAAGGAAAAGTTTACTATCGTAAGAACGAGGACGCCGACCTTTTTAGCTAAGAGATAAAAAGAGATAAAGACAAAAGGAGAAGGTTGACATATATTGTTACCTTCTCCTTTTGTCTTTATTATTTATGCTGAACACTTTGTTTGAATAGCTAAAACATCAATGGTATTTTTTTATTCTTTCTCTTCTTAAGCTATGTCCTTAACATTTGGATTTACCAACATAGGAAACATAACTTGCGAGGGAATAATTAGTTCTCGTTTTTCTCTTTTAACTCTAAGCAATATGCTGGCCGGAAAGAAAATTATTTTAGGAATAACAGGAAGCATTGCGGCTTATAAAACTCCATTAATTGTACGAGGCCTTGTAAAAGCAGGCGCTGAAGTGAAAGTAATAATGACACCGGCAGCAGCGGATTTTGTGTCAAAGCTTACACTAGCGACACTTTCAAAATCAGAAGTTTTTCTGGATTTATTTAAAGAAGGAACCTGGGCTAATCATGTGCAGCTAGGCCGCTGGGCCGATGTTATACTGGTGGCTCCTTTAAGCTGTAATACACTAAGCAAAATGGCTTCCGGCGCCTGTGATAATCTTTTAATGGCAAGTTACCTTTCGGCCACTTGCCCGGTTATTGTAGCACCTGCTATGGACGAAGACATGTGGCATCATCCTACAACAAAAAATAATTTAAGAACAATTGAAGAACATGGCTGCACTATTATTCCTGTGCAATATGGTGAACTGGCAAGTGGATTAATCGGTGATGGACGCATGACAGAAGTAGAAGACATCCTTATTTTCATAGAAAAATTTTTTACACAAAACGGTGAACTGACTGGTAAGAAAGCGCTGGTTACTGCCGGCCCTACATACGAAGCAATAGACCCCGTGCGTTTTATAGGCAACCATTCATCGGGTAAAATGGGAATTGCTATTGCCGACGAATTATATAGCAGGGGTGCTGAAGTTACTTTGGTCACAGGGCCTATTTCCATTAAACCAAATAGCAACGGAATTAAAAGAATTGACATAACCACAGCAGCGGAAATGTATGAAGCCTGTGTTTCGACAACATATGACATTACTGTAATGGCGGCAGCGGTTGCCGATTATACACCTGTAGAAGTTAAGGGTGAAAAGATTAAAAAGGCTGGCGATGAACTAACCTTAGTGCTGAAAAAAACAAAAGATATTTTAGCTACCCTTGGTAAACAAAAAAAAGACGGGCAAGTATTGGTCGGCTTTGCTTTAGAAACAGATCATGAAAAGGAAAATGCCTTAAAAAAGCTGAAAGAGAAAAATTCTGATTTAATTGTACTGAATACATTGCAGGATAAGGGTGCTGGCTTTGGGCATGATACCAATAAAGCCACTTTCTATTTTAAAAATGGTGAAGAAAAAAAGCTTGAGCTAAAGTCTAAAACATCTTTAGCAAAAGATATTGTTGATACGATAACCCAATTACTAAAATGAGAACGAGTTTATTTATAGCGATGCTATTGTTGATGCAAGCTACAGGAGCCCAGGAACTACAGGCAAAGTTCACGGTGATATCCAACAGGGTGAGCACACAGGTTGATAAAAAAACTTTTCAAACCCTGCAAACTACATTGACCAATTTTGTAAACAATAGAAAATGGACACCTGATGTTTTTCAGCCCCAGGAGAAAATCCGTTGCAATTTTTTATTGAACATTGACCAGGACTTAGGAAGCAATCTTTATAAGGCTACCTTAACCGTACAAGCTGCACGTCCTGCTTTTAATACCACTTACCTGTCGCCTATGGTTAACTTCCAGGATAATGAAGTGGTGTTTAAATACATCGAGTTTCAGCCCGTTGAATTTAACGACAACCGGGTGGGAGGTAATGATGCTTCTGTTGCTAACCTGCCTGCGGTAATCGCTTATTACATCAACCTGATTATCGGTATGGATTACGCCTCTTTTGCTTTACGTGGCGGCGATCCATATTTTCAAAAAGCGCAATACATTGTAAACAATGCGCCGGAAGGAGGGCAAATCAGCGGCTGGAAAGCTTTTGACGGTTTGCGAAACCGGTATAAACTAATTGAAGGCCTTGTTGATAACCGGTATGCTCTAATGCATGATGCTATATATAGCTACTACCGCACTGGCCTGGATAACTTTTTTGATAGAGAGGCAGAAGCCCGTGTTGGTGTTTTAAATGCACTGAATTATCTGAATACCGTAAACAGTGAAAATCCTAATTCCATGATCATGCAGTTTTTTTTCCAGGGTAAAAGCAACGAGATGGTTAAGATATTTGGTAAGGCTGAAAGTAGTATGAAGAACCAGGCCAGGGATTTATTAGTAAGGTTAGATATTTCAAACACAAGCACGTACAAAGAATTAAAATAATGCGGATTCTGGTTCTCCTTTCTTGTTTTATTTTGTCTTGTGCAGAAGGCACTTCAGTGCCTGAAGAAATATTGCCTCCTCCAAAAATGGAAGCTGTTTTGTATGATGTCATAAGTGCTGATGAATTGGTGGACTTTTCCATTATACAGGATTCTACCTACCGTATTTTTTCAAAAAGAGCTTCCTTATACGATTCTATTTTTAGCTTTCATTCTATCAACAAAGAGAGCTTTAAAAAAAGCCTGCAATTTTACCAGGGCCGCCCTGATCTGTTAAAAATAATTTTCGATTCGCTGCAAAAAAAATCAGATACTGCTATTGCCATTCAAACCAGGGCGGATACTTCCGCAGCACAAAAGAAGAGAAGAGATACAGCTAAACTAAAACCGGTGGTTGGTTTGTAAATTCATTCTTTTAATACACGAAGGTTATTTTTGAACCCCTAATTACAACTTATGAATAAAGTATTTGCCGGTGCGGCAGAGGCCCTGTATGATATTGCAGATGGAGCTACAATTATGCTTGGCGGCTTTGGCCTTTGCGGCATTCCCGAAAATTCTATTGCAGCCCTTAAGCAGAAGGGAATAAAAAATCTTACCTGTATTTCAAACAATGCCGGTGTAGATAATTTTGGTCTGGGCCTGCTGTTGCAAACCAAGCAAATTAAAAAAATGATGAGTTCTTATGTAGGCGAGAATGCGGAATTTGAACGGCAGTTATTAAGTGGTGAATTAGAAGTTGACCTGATACCACAGGGAACATTGGCAACCCGTATTGAAATGGCCGCTATGGGCATTCCAGCTTTTTATACACCTGCAGGATATGGAACTGAAATTGGAGAGGGCAAGGAAGTGAGAGAATTTGGTGGAAAGATGTACTTGATGGAACATGCACTCCATGCGGATTTTGCCATAGTGAAAGCCTGGAAAGGTGACAGGTATGGGAATTTGGTATTCAGAAAAACTACCCGCAATTTTTCTACCTCCATGGCTAAAGCCGGAACTATTACCATTGCTGAAGTAGAACATTTAGTAGAACCCGGAGAACTGGATCCCGACCATATTCAAGTGGCAAGTGTATATGTGCACCGTATTTTTCAGGGCGGCGGCTATGAAAAACGAATTGAACGCAGGACGGTGCAGTTAGCTAACGGTAAATGATGTCAGAGGAATATTGAACAGGTGAACACGGAACAGATGAATGATCAAATGAAAGGCAGCAACGGAAAATGTAAAAGATAAAATGTACAAGTGGCTGGCCCATGTGTGGGGCATGGACGTGTCCTACACGTATGAAAGAAGAAGCCTCCAATACTAAAGTAAAATGCTGAACTAAAGAACTGTGAACCCAAAACTTTGAACTTCTCATGCAGTATTCGTCCGGTACTTTACTTTTCTTGGAAACAACAACTCTGTAGTAAAAATCAGCAACATACTGATAGCGGTAGTAGCTGCA
>JAQBNG010000160.1 GCA_028288675.1 Flavisolibacter sp.
GGGTATATCTTAAATTCCATGTAGCATTGATGAAGAATGGTGTAAAGCGTATGATTTTATAATCTCTCTGTGAACCTCTGTGCCTTCCTGTCTCCGTGGTTAAAAATCCTGATATTGAAAAAGAAAATTAATTCGCGTTTGCAGAATGGAGGTGCTATAATCGGCGCTGCCTTTCTGATGGCTAACTCCTCCATCGGCCCCGGTTTTCTTACACAAACAACTGTTTTTACGCAGCAACTGCTAACAAGTTTTGGCTTTGTAATTCTTGTTTCTGTACTGCTTGATATTGGTGTGCAACTTAATACCTGGCGGGTACTTACCATCAGTGAACTAAGAGCACAGGACTTGTCAAACAAACTCCTTCCCGGACTTGGTTTTTTTCTTTCAGCATTGATCATCCTTGGTGGCTTTGCATTTAACATTGGTAACATTGCCGGCTGCGGTTTAGGGGTAAATGTGCTCACAGGTTTATCATTCGAGCAAGGTGCTGTCATCAGTTGTGTTATTGCTCTTATTTTGTTCTGGGTAAAAGAGATGGGCAAGATGCTGGATAATTTTACACGCATCCTTGGCACCATAAAAATTATCCTCACTTTAATTATAGCGATAGCGGCGCATCCGCCACTGGCGCAAGCAGTTCATCATACTTTTATTCCGGAACAAATAAGTACTACAGCGATTGTTACAATTGTTGGTGGAACGGTTGGCGGCTATATAACATTTTCGGGTGCACACCGGTTGCTGGATGCGGGCATCAAAGGCAAGGAAAATATCAGGCAGGTTGACCGCAGCGCTATCAGCGGCATCGTCATTTCCACTATAATGCGGTTCATACTTTTCCTGGCTATTGTGGGCGTAGTTCAAAAAGGTGTTGTGTTAGATAAAGACAATCCAGCCGCTACTGTTTTTGGTTCTGCAGCAGGGCAAGTTGGACTGCGCATTTTCGGAATTGTTTTGTGGAGTGCGGCTATTTCTTCTGTAGTTGGTGCTGCTTATACATCAGTCTCTTTCTTTAAAACATTTCATCCCTTTTTTCAACGCTATGAAAGATGGTGCATTTCTATTTTCATTATTATTTCAACGGCCGTTTTTGTATTTATTGGCAAGCCTAAACAGCTGTTGATTTTTGCCGGTGCCATCAATGGATTGATTCTACCAATAGCCCTGGCTATTATTTTGATCGCAGCTTCTAAATCAAAGTTGATGAAAGGTTATAAGCACCCGTTATGGATGCAGGTAGCAGGGTGGATTGTTGTAGCGGTAATGGGCTGGATGGGGTGGATTGCAATTACCGAAACGATTGGGAAAATGGTTAGCTGATTTTTTATCCTGTTTATTATAATAAAAAGCCCCGCTACTTATTACAATGACGGGGCTTTCCTAAATGCAATACAAATTATTATATTGTTTTATTGCATCTTCTGTAATAATTCCTGGTACAACCGCTTTTTTCTTTTCTTTCTTTTGATGTTTTAACGGCTTTTGATTTAGTAAAACTAAACGGAACGCCAACTGTCATACCCCATGTGGAAGCAGTTGGCTGGAGGCGTGTAATGGTAGGTTTAATATTAGATAAGCTGGTAACGCTTTCTTCATTCTGCCCCAATGCTTTTGTATAAAAAACAGATAGTGTAAATAAGGGTTGGGTTCCTTTGGCGAATTCAAATCCCATAGCGGGAACAATGGCAGTTTTAGGGTTAGCATTGTATTCAAAACCATTGGTGGTTTGCTTAATGCTTTCTCCGCCGGATGGAATATAAGCGAACGCCAAAGAAGGTTGTAAACGCATGTTCAAAGGAGCATTAACCTGTGTAGTTTTTGAAGCTGCCTTTTTAGCCCCGCAACGCGATCTGTATGTAATAGAACCACAGCTACTCTTTTGCACATACTCATTAGTTGTTGCTTCAGTTTTACTTTTTGAAGCAGAACTTTTCTTACCTAATTGTATGGGACTGCTACTGTATTGATATCCGGCTTCCATCCTGAATTGAAGATTACTTTTTACTGATTGATAAGCGTTCGCAAGAGAACCCGCATTGTCAAAAGCAAAACTAATTGGCGCCGGACTTGTGCTTAGGTTGATGAAAGGCGCATGCCCTCCTTTTAACCGGTAATCTACTTTCAGGGCTGCTTTTAAATTGCCCTTTGTGTTTAAAGCAGAAAGGCCATCGCCATAATTAATCGCAGCGCGGTTTTGTTCAAATCCCACTTGTGGAAGAAAGGAAAGTTGTGCGTTGGTAATTGCGCCTGTTGATAAAAACAACAAGCCGGTAAGTACAGTTGATTTCATATAAATAGGTTTTAAGTAAGTTACCAACAATTAGTACCGCAATCCAAAAAAAATTACTAGTGGTAAAACCTTTTTTACTACCTACGCATATACCGAATTGATGTTGTGGATGAGATTTGCAAGAGGCGGGTCAAACTGGTATACTACCTTTCCCCGATGAGGTTTGCGTAGCAGGTTTTGCAGTATAATGTTCCTTGTGCGAGACCCACCGGTCTTGAAGAACATAGCAATAACATCTTTACCGTATCAAAGTCACCGTACCTTTTTGCTCCGCCCTCTTCTTTGTATCCCGGTTTATATACCGCAGGGTCCAGACAAATACGCTGGTAGGTTGTGGCACACCGCCCACCTTTCCGTTCCACGACTGCTTCCAGTTAGTTGTTTTAAAAACTACCTGCCCCCACCGGTTAAAAACAAGCATCTCCAAACCCTCCGCTTTCACGGCATTGAGTACACCAAATACATCGTTCTTTCCATCGCCATTTGGAGAGAATGCAGTTGGCACGGCGAGGTAACAACTTGAATAAATCTGAACCTGTTTTTGTGCTGTACTTTGACAACCAAAAGAATCTGTAACTGTATAGCGAACAGTATATACGGTTTGTCGTAAAGGTGCAGCGTATGTGTAGGAAGGATTTGCACCATTTGCTGATCCGCCATCTCCAAAATCCCAGTTATGCATTGCTATCTTTCCTTTTGACATTGAAGTAAATGGTATAGCCTCAGATGGACAGTTATCTTCAAAAACCGAAAAGTCTGCTTTTAAATAATTTTCCAATAGAATGGTTTGGTTCGATGTATCGCTGCAAAAGCCATTGCTCACTATTAACCGGACGTTCTTTTGATTAAAAACAGAATACAGCGCCTGCGGATTTTGCGAGATGCTTTGCTGGTTCTCATCTAAATTCCATTGCCAACTGCTTACACCATCTAATGCCGGATGAAAAAACGCGACCGTGTCTTTTATACATCCATAATTGATGGCATAAGTAAAATTTGCATTCACGGTATCTTTTACATTAAACGGCAACATCGAACCCGCAGGTGTTTCTTCGCCACATTCATCAAGCAGGGTATTTCCATCAACCCCTTTTTTTAGCATAACCCGGAAGTTGCCTGCCACTTGCAGTGCATTTGATAAAGTAACTATTACTTCTTTTGTAGTACCGTTTGCACAATTCCCTCCTGCTGCTGTTACGCCTGCAGTATAAGAGCCATTTACAATAAAATCGCTTCCATCTGTAGCAATGCTGGAACAAAGCATTGGCTTTTTAAAAACAAGTTTTAACTGCCTGGGCGCACAAGCCAATGATGCCAAGCTATCCATCGGCGTTGGTGCTTTTGGTAAAATAGTAAAGGGCAACGTTTCTGTTTCAACAATAGCATGGTCGCAATAATCAAGCAGCGTATTATTGTCTGTTCCTTTTTTAATATTCAATGTATAGTTGCCTGGGGGTAAAAAAGCTGATAGTTGCAAAGCGACAGAATCCGTATCAAACTGCGCAGAACAATTTATACCTACGCTGCCAGTTACAGAGGCAACAGCAGGGGTGATGAAGAATTCAGAACCGTTGGCTGTTATGCTGCTGCATTTTATTTTTTTAGAGAGACGTACTCTTACTACATCTCCGCCACAATTGGCTTCTGCCTTTTGCAAATGCGGGTCAGTAGGATCGGTAATAACAGCCGTGCCACCACCAAATGAAAGTTTGTAGCCACTCTGCGAGTTGGTGAAATGGCTAATCAGGATCAGGTAGTTGCGGCCTACCTGTAACTGCGGCATCTTACTGAACAAAGGTTTACCGCTGCCCCCGCAAACAAAAGTTTGTGTACCTGCAGCAGAGGCGCCGGTTAACCCGGTTTCGCCACTCCAGTTATTACTTATAACCAAGCTGCCATCTGTATAAACATCATCGGGGTTACGGCCTGTAATATCATAAAGTTCCCAATCGTAATCATCTCCAAGATTAGCAGGAGTAATTAAAAAGCCAAGGGTGCCGGACTGAAAGCAAGTGAACTTGTACCAGAAAGGATTGATGTCGGTAAGGCCATCGTTACCGCAACCGCGAAAGGGCATTGGCCTGCCGCCGCAGATAGGTACAGAAGTTTGACTAAATATGCTGGTGCCGCAAACAGGAAAAGCGGTGGATGGGTTTTGCCCCGGGGCCGTACATACCTGTGCCGCTAAGGAAGAATGAAGAAACAGGAATAAAATAATGGTGATAAACCCTCTCATAGCGTCAGTCAATTTGCAGGTAAGTATAGGATACAAATATCCTGCTTTATTTCAGGGTGTATCAAGGAAGGGTACAAAGCGATTGGACTCTAAGTAAATATATTCAAGACAATCTTACTAATTAATACCCTTTCCTGCAAAGATTAAGCGGTCCTCTGAAATGAAATTCCCTTTCGTCCCCCCAAAAGCCACTTTCGTGAAAAAAAATTGTGGAGGGCCATCTGCAACTCTACGTTTGTGCCTGATTCAACAAAATTGATTTCTCTTAAACCAAAATATACAGTCATGAGAACGTTGTTCCTCTCCTTATTTATTCTTCTTTTTAGCGCAGCTAATGCGCAAACTATTTCGGGTATTGCTAAAGACGATGCAGGCACTCCACTAAATGGGGCCACTGTTGCTTTAGTAAAAGCAAAAGATACAGCCGTTGTAAAACTGGCTGTTGCTGGTGGCAATGGCGCTTATTCTTTTAACGGTATTAAAGAAGGCGACTACCGCATCTCTGTTACACATGTTGGCTATAATTCCAGTCTTTCCTCTCCCTTTACGTTGGGTACTGCTGATGTAACTGCTCCGGCGCTAACAATTAAAAAAGCTTCCGGCGACTTGTCAAACGTGGTGGTATCAGTACGTAAGCAAATGATAGAAGTGCGGGCCGATAAGACCGTTTTGAATGTGGAAGGCACTATCAATGCTGCCGGTTCCGATGCATTGGAACTGCTGCGTAAAGCGCCGGGTGTTACGGTTGATAAAGATGAGAACCTGGCTGTGAACGGAAAAAATGGTGTGCAGGTTTATATTGACGGCCGTCCTACTCCGCTATCAGGTGCCGACCTGGCCGCCTATTTAAAATCAATGCAATCTTCGCAGGTCGAAGCTATCGAGATCATCACTAACCCATCTGCCAAATACGAAGCAGCCGGTAATGCAGGTATCATCAACATACGTTTAAAAAAGAATAAAGCTTATGGTACCAATGGTTCGGTTAATGCCGGTTATGCTGTTGGCTTTTTTCCAAAATACAATGGCAGCCTTAATTTAAATCATCGCAACAAAGGCCTTAACCTTTACGGCACTTATAGCGTGTTAAAAGGCTTAAACCACAACCCAATTGAGTTGTACCGGACAATTACGGACTCTGTCTTTGACGGTAAAGGCTATTTCCGTTCCGATAACCTCAATCATAACGTGAAAGTAGGAGCCGACTATTCTCTCAATACTAAATCATCTATTGGCATTTTGTTCAATGGATCTATCTCAGATCCAAAAGTTTCAAACTACAATAAAACAGCTATCGGGTATAAACCAACTGGCGTAGTGGACAGGATTTTAGTTGCTGATAACCACAGCGATCTATCGAGAAGTAACTATAACCTGAACCTGAATTATAATTATACAGAGGCAAATGGCAAAAGCCTGGTTTTAAATGTTGACAATGGTTTTTACGATAACAATAATGACCAGTACCAGCCTAACTTTTACTACACAGCTGATGGCAGAACGTTAACGAGATCGGTAATTTACCAGATGATTGCACCAACTAAGATCCACATCAATTCGGGCAAGCTGGATTATGAGCAAAACTTTGGCGGTGGAAAACTAGGATTGGGTGGAAAAGTTTCGATCGTGAGCACAGACAATGATTTTCAACGCTACGATGTTTTAAACGGCTCGAACGTTCTTGATCGTGACCGCAGTAACCGCTTTAAGTATAAAGAGAACATCAATGCAGTGTATGCCAACTGGAACAAGGCTTACAAAGGTGTGATGGTACAAGCCGGGTTACGGATAGAAAATACGATCAACGAAGGAACTTCAAACGGAGAAAAGAAAGAAGGCGCGACTTACCAGCCCTGGACTTCTTCTTTCGATAGGAACTATACCAGCTTCTTCCCAAGTGCTTCAGTAACGTTCAATAAAAATCCAATGAACCAGTTTAGCTTTACGTATAGCCGTCGTATAGATAGACCTGCATACCAGGATCTGAACCCGTTTGAGTTTAAGCTGGATGAATACTCTTTCATGAAAGGAAATATAGATTTGCGTCCGCAGTTTACCAACAGCTATGGCATCACCAATGTGTACAAATACCGCTTAACAACAACCTTGAATTATAGCCATATTTCAGACCTGTTTACGCAGATACCTGATATTACAGAGGTTAGTAAATCTGTTATGACTAAAAGAAACCTGGCCGAGCAGGATATCGTTAGCCTTAATGTTAGTTATCCTTTCCAATATAAAGCATACAGTTTGTTTGCCAACATCAGCACAAACTACTCAAAGTACAAAGCAAATTTAGAAGGCCGCAAGATTGATCTGAATGCTTTTGGTGGTACGCTTTACGCACAAAACTCCATTCGCTTTGCTAAAACATGGACAGTAGAATTGAGTGGTGTATATGTGGCGCCCAGCATCTTTATGGGTACGTTTAAATCAAAAGGAATGGGCGGTGTAGACTTAGGTTTGCAAAAACAAATCTTAAAAGGAAATGGTACTATCAAGCTCTCTGGAACAGACCTTTTCAAAACGTTCCGCTTTAGTGGTAGCTCTGATTTCGGCGGTCAAAAACTAAATGTGCTGGCCCGTTGGGAGTCGCAGCAGTTTAAAGCAAACTTTAGCTGGCGCTTTGGTAGCACTACCGTAAAAGGTGCCAAGCAAAAAACATTAAGTTCAGATGAAGAGAACAAAAGAGCGCAACAGCAAGGTGGTGGAATAGGCATAGGCAATAACTAATATAAAGTATGCAGTAGCTGAGTAAGCAGTAAGCGGTAGGGTTTCCTTTAACTGCCTACTGCTTACTTTTAGTCCCTACTCTAAAAATCCCTTGTACATGAAAATTGGCACATTGTTTAACAGGCGGCGATATAGTTTAGGAAGAGTGTTTTGGGTAACACTAGCCATTTACCTGTTTTTTATGGTGGTTGGACTAGTGGCCATGTATGTGTCGCCGGCTATGAACAAAGCTCCTAATTGGCAAAAGATATTTAGTTGGCAGAATGTACTAAACCAGGTAATAAGCATTCTTTTTTTTGTAGTGTTTTATTTTATAACACTAAACATGTTCTACCGCCTTATTATAGGTAAGCACAAGCCGGTGCAATTTATACAGCCTGTTGTACTTTCTTTTTTGATGATTGGTGGTTATTACGCAATTTCTTTTTTCTGTTTCACCAATACCAAATTTGAAGTTTCTGTAAACGAAGGCAAAACGCTTGAAGACCAGCTTACATTAGGCGTGATGATTTTTTCATACGTCATCTCCTCTATTTTCATTATTGGTTCATCGCTCCTGATTGCTTACCTAACTTATTTACGCGATGAAAAAAAGCAACGTAAGATTTTGGAGGAGCAAAAGATGCAGCTGGAAGTGGAGAAGTCTCAGGCTAATTTCAATTTTTTAAAAGCGCAGATCAATCCTCACTTTTTACATAACACGCTTAATTTTTTATACGCTAAATCATTGCCGTATTCAACCGAATTATCAGAAGGTATTTTAACGCTGTCAGATATCATGCGTTATGCTTTGAGCCCATCGGCTACGAAAGATGGCAAGGTAATGTTGAAGGAAGAAATAGAGCATGTGCGCAACGTTATCAAAATAAACCAGCTTCGGTTTTCCAATAATTTAAATGTGCAGTTTGACGTGAACGGTGTGGTAAACGGGGCTACCATCATCCCCTTTATCTTAATAACACTCGTTGAAAATGCCTTTAAGCATGGCGATTTAAAAAGCCCCCAATACCCGATTGACATAAAATTGGATGTTGTTGGTAAAAGCCAGATGATTTTTTACTGCCGCAATAAAAAGAGGCCAGGTGCCAAAGAGCTTTCTACCGGTATTGGTTTAGATAACATTAAAAAACAATTAGACCTTACTTACGGGAAAGGTTATGTGCTGAATGTAAAGGACGAAGCCGAATTTTACACTACGGAACTAACCATTAATACAACCGTATGATCAATTGCCTTATTGTAGATGATGAGCAACATGCCATTGACATTTTAGTTCATTATGTAAGTCAGGCGCCCTACCTGCATTTGGTGGCAACTACTACTAACCCAATGGAGGCTTTGCAGATTGTAAACACACAAAAGGTTGATTTAATTTTTTTAGATATTCAGATGCCGGAACTAACCGGCCTTGATTTTATAAAAGCTATCCAGGGTAAGGCTGATGTTATTCTAACAACAGCTTACAGCGAATTTGCATTAGAAAGTTATGAGCTGGATGTAGTAGATTATTTGTTGAAGCCAATTCGCTTTCCCCGCTTTTTACAAGCTGTTCAAAAGGTGGTGGAAAACAATTTAGAAGTAGCCGAAGTAGAGGACGATTACATTTTTGTAAAAACAGAATCGAAAGGAAAACTGCTGAAAATTAACCTGGATGATATTGATTATATAGAAGGAATGAAAAACTATGTAGCCATTCACCGGGGTATACAAAAAACGCTGGTGTTCACCAGCATGAAAGAACTGGAAGAACGCCTGCCGGGCAAACAGTTTCTGCGGGTGCAGAAATCATTCATCATTCCTATTGCAAAAATCACAGGTATCGAGGGCAATCTTCTTCGTTTAAAAAACGTAACAACAGAAATTCAAATTGGTGATAATTATAAGGCCGATTTAATGGAGATCATTAAGAATAAGATGATACAATGAGAGGGAGTTGCCAGTTTGCAACTCAAGGTCAACCTGATTTTGATTATGTAAAGTCTTTTGGAATTTTACAGCTAATTGCAAACTCCCAACTGCAAACTTCTTTATAGCCTGGCAAACGGCTCCGCCGCTCCCTGCACCGAAACAATTTTATAATCCAGGTGGTCGGCAAAAGAATGATCCGGGATGGAAACCGTAGCTGTTTTTTTGGCCCCAATATTTGAGAAGCTGACGGTTTTTGTTTGTAGCAACTCATTGTCTTCATTGTAATACTGCACTTCAACAGTTGCTTTTGCAATGGCTTCGGTACTGCGGTTAGTAAGAGACGCTTTTGCCCCTTTTATACCCATCATCCAATCGTGGGGTCCCTCAAACTTTATGGTTACTTGCGTTGCTAAGTTAGTTTACCTTCGTGACGAACGGCGTTCTCCATTTTCGTTTTCGGCAGGTCTAGCTTCTTCGTTCTTTTTTTCTTCAGGCTTCTTTTTAAACAGGTCTAAAAATTTTTCACCCAGCTTTTTCTTCTTTTCTTTTGTTGCTTCAGTTATTGGTTCAGGCTTCTTATCGTCCACAGCAACTTTGGTTTCTTCTTTACCAGGAGTTGCTGCTTCATAGTCATTATTCACAGTAGCATTATCATTCAACACAACTTCATTATTCGCTTTCTTTGGTGCATCTTTCTTCGTTATTAATGTTTCTTTTTTTATGGGTTCAACTTTAGTTGGCTGTGCTTTTTTTGCAGATGCCTTTATGCCTGACTGTATAGTATTGGTTTCAGTAGTACTATCCAACTGAATTTCATTTTGAACTGTAGGCATAGCCATTTGCCCAGGCTTATCATTGGCTGAACCTGAAAAGCTTTTCACTGCCCACCATCCGGCAAAAGCAACGGTTATAAGTAAGCAGGCTGCTATGGCACCTTTTTTTGAAACGGCTGCCTTCTTTTTTGATTTCTTTTGATAAATCCAGGAAGTGTATTCCGCTTCTACTTCTTCCAGGCTTTTAGCGTAGGTGGTTTTTAATTCTGGTTCTATAGGGTGATGGATTGGTTCCGCCGGCCTGTACGTTTGTTTTTCATTAACCGTAAATGATTCGGGAACAGGGGTTGAATCTGCTTTTTCCTGCATGGGACTGGCAGGCATGGAAACAAAGACTGTCTTAGGTTTTACTGTTTCAGAAGAGTTGGCTGGGGAAGGTTGCTGCTTTGTTTCTGCATTCGGCTGGGCCTGTTGTTTAACAAATGAAAGATGAGGATGTAAAGCCTTTATCTCCTGGGGATAATACCACCCGGCGCTCTTGCCCTCTATCCAGATAAGGTCGTAAG
>JAQBNG010000167.1 GCA_028288675.1 Flavisolibacter sp.
TTAGGAACCATGCTGGGAAAATTAAAAGGGACAATAGAAGCCACAACACCCAGCGGCACATGCTCTGTGCGGCATTCAACACCCTTGCTTACTTCCAAAACTTCACCGGTAACCAATTGTGGTAAGGAGCAGGCAAACTCTGTGAGCTCTATGCACTTTTCAATTTCAGCCACCGATTCACTTATTGTTTTGCCATTCTCTTGCGAACACAATTCAGCAAGCTGCTGCAGGTTCTTTTCCAGTAAATATTTATAGCGAAAAAAGACTTGTACCCTTTCTTTAATTGGGGTTCTTGACCAGGTGGCAAAAGCAAAATTGGCTGCGTTAACAGCAGTGTTTAAATCTTCAGCCGTTGACATTGGCACAGTAGATAAGGCTTGCCCGTCAATTGGAGAAATTACTTGTAAAGTTCTTGACGATTGAGAAGGAACGAACCGGCCTCCGATAAAATTTTGAATGGGCGGATAGAGCATTGCATTGATTTAATTGTGATGTACAATTTAGGCTTTTTTAGAAAGTATTGCTCTTGGATTGAATTATTTTCTGCCGATGGTTTCCAGCTATTAAAATGCATTGCAGAAGACGGGATGAAGTGACTTGACAGAAGGTGTTTTATTATAGCCTACCTACCGTTTTTCTACCCTGCCGGTTGGCAAATCTTTATTCTTTTCGCGGATAATTTCAGCCGCGATACTTACTGCTATTTCATGCGTTGTTTTACTGTAGATGTTTATGCCGATTGGAGCAAAACAATGCTTCCATTTTTCAGAATTGATGCCTTCTTCTTTTAACTCCTTAAACAGGGTTTCAATTTTTGCGTCACTACCCATCATACCTAAATAAAAAAGATCTTTATCCAATAATTGTTTGAAAACGATTTTATCATCACGGTAACCAAAGGTTACAATCACTACAAATTCATCTTTAGCTGTTTCAATGATGGTTCCTATTTGTTGATAATCTACAATATGCTTTTCGTTTGCCGAACGATTATTCAGCATCGTGTTCAGGTCAGGTCGGTTATCATATATTTTTATATAGAAGCCTAGAAAAGACATGACTTCGGACAAAGCCAAACCAACATGACCGCCACCAATAATATGAATGACAGGCCGGTTTTCAACCGCTTCGGAATAGCTCCATTCCGTTTCACTTTTATAATTTAATCCATCTTGTTTTTCTTTATTGACACTAAGCCCGCATGGTGAAAGAAGCGTAACAACTTGCCTGTTATTTTTTGCAGCAAGAATTTGTTTTATAGTTGAAAGATCCTTTTTTGAAAGCGGTACAAATGCAATTAATTGACTGCCTGAACAAATCATCCCTGATTGATCTTTGCTATGTTGCTTATCGTGGTATTGCCGTACCAGTGAAATGGCTTTTTCATTTACTGCTAACAATTCTTTTGCTTTTTCCACCAGCTTATGTTCCATCATACCGCCACCAATAGTGCCGCAAATGCTTGCATCTGCTGATACCGCCATTTTAAATCCCCGCCTGCCTGGCGAGCTGCCATCACTTTCTAAAACCCATAACAAAATCACGTTACGGGAAGCTTCCAGTTGGTCGTGTATGGCTTGCCAAATCTCCATCTACGATTTGCGGTTTTCCAATATCTTTTTAAATGACCGGCTACGAATTTCATCCATTGTCAAACCGGTTCGCAACACTTCTTCTTCAGTAATAGCGCCACTGTTCAACGCTTTTAAAAAGAAGTTCAGCAAGCCCTGACCTGTTGCAGCATCATCAAATACATCACCTATCAAAGTTGCCCGTGCGGCTTTTTCAACAAAGGTTTTTAAACGCTCAACTGCATCTTCATAGCTTTCTAAAAAGAACGCAAATACCGCAGCATAACGCATAGGCAATTGTGCAGGATTGAGATCCCATCCCTGGTAAAAGCCATTCCATAACGAGTGGCGAATGTGGTCGTATCCTTTCTTCCAGGCGCGATGAACGATGCGCTTATTTTCTTCCCATTGTTCATGCGTCATATGCTCGCCCCTGTGCGGACCGATAGGCATCGTGTTCGTGGCGCCATCCGACAACCAAATACCGGTATGTGCCAGCGCCACCTTTGTCATGTGATGCGCAAAGTCGCAAACCGGGTGATCCATTTCCTGGTAACGTGCCGTAATGCCCGCCGACGCGGTATAATCATACGTGCCAAAGTGCATCGCTATGCAACGGCCATTCGCCGCTTTTATAAAACGATATAATGGGTTTGTGCCATCAACATCCATGATAGATTGTGTAGTTTCTACCATCATTTCCATTTTCAAAACGCCTTCTTCCAATTCTAATTCATCTTCCAAAATGTCAAAGAAGTTTGCCAGCGTTTTTGGTTGTTCCGGGATGGTAACTTTTGGTAGCATCACTACAAAATTCTCCGGCAATTTTCCTTCCGTTTCGTTTACTAATGTGCTGATGAAAATATCCAGTGTCCGTAAGCCTCGTTCCTTCATTTCTTCTGTAAAAGGCTTTATACGAATGCCGATGAAAGGTGGGAGCGTAGCCTCATTCAAGCCTTTCGCTACTTCTTTTGCAGCTTCCACAGCCGTGGCATCTTCTTCTTCGTTTGAACGGTTTCCATAGCCGTCTTCAAAGTCAATTCTGAAATCTTCAATAGCTTCCGTTTGCAGTTTTTTTATGACTTTTTGGTACACTTCATAGGAAAGCCTTGCCGGATGGCCTTTTTTTTCTTCGGATGAAAGTCCTTCATAAAATTGCCTGGCTGCATCAGCCGGATAGTGTGCATCAATTTCATTTATACCTGTTAATCCAAATATTTTTCCGAATGATAAAAAGTCTGGTGCATACGTTTGAAAGGATTCCAATGCTCTTGCACCTAACACTTTCGCGGAATTGGATTTAAACAAATTAGCACCACCATATACGGTGTGCACCGGCTGCCTTGCAGAGCGATCGCCGGGATATCTTTTTTGGAAAGCTAGATTGGCTTCACTTAAATTGTCAAATAGTTTGCGTCTTTTTTTATTGGAGATAGTTGTCTTCATTTTTGTTAAAATTTATTTTGTACTTAGCTCAAGTACTACTATTTATCTTCTCTTGCGTCGCACTCTTGTGGGTTCTGTAATTCTATTCAGCATTAGATAACCCCTCTTCAAATATTCAGCCTTACTGCAATCATAAAGCCTCTTCTTGTCATCCCGACGCAGGAGGGATCTGTGGATTGTGATTTGATGAATGCTGCCGTCACTTCTACTTTCTACAACGGTCGTTTATTATTCAGTTCAAAGATCCCTC
>JAQBNG010000168.1 GCA_028288675.1 Flavisolibacter sp.
CCATTGCTGTCTTTTGACGTGGTAACAAATTCAATGGACTGCCTGTTAACAGGGTTAGTTATTATTTTTCCTTTGTAGGCCATAGAAGCAGTTTATCGTAATATCAAATTTGGATGCAAGGTTGCAAAGCCGTTGCAAAACGAGCTGAATTTTTGTCAGAAGAAAACGAAACCAAAACAGGTTTATCACAGCTTATTCCAAAGAACTCTTAACGCTTTAATTGTAAGCCACTAAAAAATTTCATGGAAACAAAGGGTGCTAATGACAATGTACTCACCGACGGAGATTCAGTTTACGTAATTAAAACGGTGAAGTCAAAAGGCTTCAGCATTGTACTGACAACAATGTCTCTAACAAATGTATCTAAAGAAAAAAGGTGGCTGGCGTAGTTGAACCTTATTATTCGTCAACTTCATAATAAGTAATAGCCATACATCACAGGCATGACGTTTACCAGTTGTATACCATTAATACCCAGCCTTAATCTCTGTATCTGCCTTCGTACTTATAGCTGCTTTATGAAGAATCAATTTCTCAGCCGTTTTATCAAAACTGAGTTCAATCCATCCGAGAAAAGCATGCCCATCTTTCATTACTTCTACAGGCAAAAAATGATGCTTTGCCGCTTTCCAAATACCATCCCAATAAATGTCTTCATGCAACGGTATCAGTTTTTCCGCAAGCATAATTGAGGAGAGTTCATACCATGTAAACCCTTCATGCTGTAAACCGATGCGATCACCTTTTATAAGCCGGGGTGACTCATCAAAAGTATTATTCAAAAGATTAGTTCCTATTTTAGAAGCCGCTAAATACTGCAGGCGGTCGCGTTGTAAAAGCGGATCGCCAACGAGTAGCGTATGGAAGGTAAAATCAGTGCTGCCATTGCTATCAATATCTATGTGCTGGTGCTGGCCGGGTTTTACTTCGGCGTCTTGCAAATCAGAGTATTGCATTACCGGTTCAGCAATTACATCATTTGGTTTTGAACAGGCAATTGCCAGGAAGGTCATAGCCCAAAAGGGAATAATAAGCATTTTAAACAGCGGTAACATGAAATAAGTTTTTAATGATTAAGTAAGTTTGGCCTTAATAGTATAAAACTATTCTTCATGACAACGCTTCTCAATCACATAGCTGTGTGATTTGTATGAACGGTTTATATGTTTTATAAACGGCGGGAAGCTTTATTGCTCCTCTATGGTATGGCACTTATCTTACTACCTCAAGCCCGTCATGTGCCAGTTCCAATGATTCTATTAAAACTTCATTGCCGGTAGCTAGCAGGTCTGCCACTTCATATTTACAAGGCCAGGCATTTTTGACCCTCCAAGATAAGACTGGCTGATGCGCATCATCTAATAAAGAGATAACAATATTTCTTCGTTCTACTGTATTCAATCGAACGGTATTGATCCAATCAAAAAATTCATGATTACCCTTTTGAACACCTCTTTTCAATGTGATGTTACTGTATTTTCTTATGCCAGGCATTTTTAGTGAATCTTCTGAACTTCCTTCACGGTACTCGATAACGGCAAGCTCCATGGAAAGTCCTGACACTTCCGAAAAGCTGATTTTTATATCATCGCAATGAACGGTGAAATGATATTTAGATAAAGGATAGTTTCCCATAAGCCTGTTTTTTAATTTTTTAAACCAATAAATAATTTTGTATAGCCATCTCATTGCATCTAAAATTAGTGATTGATGGGTAGCATTACAAATGATGGATGGGCAGAAGTTTTAGAAACCCTTTCATCAGCCGGCCTATATAGAAAAAAAAATTTAGTAATAAAATTACAGCTCGAAGTGCTGGTGATAATTAACCAACTCAATGGATTGGTGTGGCAGCTGGTAGCCTGCATAATAGCTTTCTATTTCATCCAGCTTTTCTATTACTTCCTCTATGCTGGTAATCAACATTAATTGGTTAGTAAATTCCTTTATCCCCGGCAAGCCTTTTAAATACGTTTTATAACGGCCGCGCATTTCGTAAAATCCTTTACCGCCGCTCTCCCACGCCGATGCTCTCAATAGATGTTGCTTACAAACTTCTATTCGTTCCGCTACGGTAGGCGGCGCATGTGGTTCACCGGTTTCTATGTAATGCTTTATCTCCCTGAATATCCAGGGATAGCCAATGGCGGCACGGCCAATCATAATACCATCAACACCATACCTGTTTTTATAATCCAACGCTTTTTGTGGACTATCAATATCGCCGTTTCCGAAAATTGGAATGTGAATGCGGGGATTGTTTTTGACCTTGCCAATTAATCGCCAATCCGCTTCCCCTTTATACAACTGGCAACGGGTACGGCCATGAATGGTGAGTGCCTGTATTCCCACATCCTGCAGACGTTCGGCCACTTCCTCAATGTTAATGGTACCATCATCCCAGCCTAGCCTTGTTTTTATTGTCACAGGAAGTTTGGTAGCCTTTACACAAGCTTCTGTTAATCGAACCATAAGGCCTATATCCTTCAGCACACCTGCACCGGCACCTTTGCAAACAATGCCTTTTACAGGGCAACCGAAATTAATATCAAGCAGGTCAGGACCTGTTGCTTCTACAATTCCTGCGGCCATTGCGAGGCTGTCTTCATCACCACCGAAAATCTGAATGCCTACAGGTCTTTCTTCTTTTAAAATATCGAGCTTTTTACGGCACTTAACCGCATTGCGTATCAATCCTTCGCTGGAAATAAATTCAGTATATAGCAGGTCGGCGCCTGCCTGTTTACATATAATTCTAAAAGGAGGGTCGCTCACATCTTCCATGGGTGCAAGCAGCAAAGGAAAGTTGGGCAACTGTATGGGGCCAATGTTCATGAAAAGGTGTTAGATACTGGAAATAAATCAGCTTGCAAAAATAAGGTCAATTCGTTTGGCTGGCAGGCATGAAATCTGCATGTACAGATAAGAGAATAAACAACTTCTATTAATAGCTAAACTTCAATTATGCAGGATTCAAATAGCTCAAACAACCTTTCCAAAAAAAACGACAGTACGGAACCATCTTCTCAGCCAAAAGCTAAACAGGAGCAAAGCGACCCTCAGCTAACCGAGCTGGCTGGCTTTACTGATTCTAATGAAGATTTGGAACCTACACTTACGGATGGCACAAAAGCACCTGACAAAGCACCGCCTGAAAATGTAAACGGCTAAAATAAAAGTAGTACGAACTTTAAAAACCTTCACCAAAACGGTGAAGGTTTTTTATTTAAAGCCACCCAGGAAATTTTGATTTATAAATAATGCTATGATATTTTTTTGCCAGCCCAACCTGGCAAATGTGGATAGACTCCTTAAATGATGCCGGTATCTGTTTCTATCAGAGCTATGTCAACAGCATAAACATGAGAAAATGAATAATGTGATTTTAGAATACTATGATCAGAATTATTGAGGTATAATTTAAACGCTGTCTCATTAAAGATCATTGTAATACCGAAATACTTTCGGTCAGAGGGATATTAAATTGTGGCTGAATCATCCTGTCTATTTTTGCATCAATCGTATATAATTATGCTGGTAAATTCTCCACACAGCACTATAAAAGTTGACAACAAAATAGTTTTAGAAATAATTGTGCAAGAACATGCCGAACCGCTTTTAAATTTAGTGAACGCCAACAGGCAATATTTAAGAGAGTGGCTTCCCTGGGTAGATAACATGCAAAGTGTTGATGATTTTAAAGCCTACATCAGCCGGTGCAAAAGCCTGCACGAGGAAGGAAGTGATTATGGCTTAGTCATAAGGATGAACAATGAAGTAGCAGGAAGGGTCGGCATTCATTATATAAACCGGCAAAACAGTTGCGGCGCTATCGGGTATTGGTTGGGCGAAGCGTTTGCGGGAAAGGGTATTATTACAAAGTCATGCGAGGCTTTGATCAAACATGGTTTTACTGTTCTTCAACTTAATCGCATAGAAATTAAATGTGGTACAGGCAATTATAAAAGTGCAGCAATAGCCGAACGATTGCATTTTAAAAAAGAAGGGGTTCTGCGCCAGGCAGAATTTGTAAACGGGAAATTTATTGACCTTAGTTTGTATTCTCTGTTGAAAGAAGAATGGAGCAACAAAGGTGAAATGAATAATACTGTACATGAAAATGGAGGCGAATGAATTTTTGTACTAAGCGGACGGTACTGCTATCGACTTCTGTTGTGTCACTCTCTTGTACGTTCTTATCGCTATTCAGCAGAATAACCGCAGAGAAAATATATACTACTCTTTAAAAACCTTTTCCTCTCGTTCCCAGGGGTATAAATTTTCAAACTTTCGCCGCAGTTTCAAATTTTTACCGGCCTTTTCCTGTCGCTTACCGGTAAAGCGGCGCACAGTTACCTATCTCCACTTGACTTCCCAACATAGGGCCGTTTACTTTGTTTGAAATTCTAAAATATGAACGAAGAAAATTTTAAAAACAGGTTGGAAGAAAGATGGGGACGGCACCGCAAACACAGGGAAAAAGGCCGAATATGGGGCGGACTTTTATTATTAGCAATAGGTGGCTTGTTACTGGCTAAAGCAAGTGGTGTATTCTTCCCGACCTGGTTTTTTTCATGGCCTGTTTTGTTGATCGGTATTGGTTTGGCAAGCGGTATCAGGCATGGGTTTCGCGGTATCGGCTGGCTTTTCCCAATAGCCATCGGCGGCCTTTTTTTAGCTGATAAAATTTCCACCGACTTTAACCTTCGCCCTTACTTGTGGCCTATCCTGTTTATAGCAGCAGGTGTGTTTATCATCTTTAGGCCCAAGGGCCGTCATTGTCGCAGTGGTGAGGGCCCCGGCGAAAATGATCCCACCAATGAAACAACTACAAATGAATCTGCATTAACTACTGAAAATAAACCAGAATGGCAGGGTGCTATGAACGACCGGAATGATATAATAGATGTAACTGCCGTATTCGGTGGCGTTAAAAAAAATGTGCTTACAAAGCACTTTAGAGGCGGTGATATTGTAACGTTTATGGGGGGCACGGAAATCAATATGACACAAGCTGATTTTGCAGGCAAAATAACAATTGACACCTTTAATATGTTTGGTGGTACTAAGCTTATTATCCCGCCCGACTGGGATGTGCAAAGCGAAGTAGTTGCCATTTTCGGAGGAGTAGATGATAAGCGGCCGCCGGTAACGGCTACGGCAAAAAATAAAGTGCTCTACTTAGAAGGCACCTGCTTTTTTGGTGGCCTTGAAATAAAAAGCTACTAAACTACTTTACCACTTTTAAATCATTATTATGAACTGGTATCTCGTAAAAATCGTTTACCAAATTATTTGCGGTGAAGGGATTCACACCGCCCAGTTTGATGAGCAACTAAGATTAATTTCAGCACATAGTGAAGAAGAAGCATTTATAAAAGCGGTAGAAATAGGGCAACAAGAGGAAACCGTTTTTTGCAACGATAAACAGCAGTTGGTACAATGGAAATTTGTCAACATTTCTGATTTGTATCGCATCAGTCAATTTATAAATGGTGCTGAACTGTACTCCCAAATTAAAGAAACAGATGATGGGGAAGTGTACGCTAGTTTTGTACACCATAAAGCAAAAGATATCCAGCAAAAATATACGCATCAACTACTTCAATTAATTTAACTGCTTGCCCACATCAATCTTAAAAACAAGCCGTTTTCGCATCGCATTCGGCAGTTGGCTTATTAGTTGGACAGCCCTGCAATTTTTTATCTTAACCAAATTAGGGCTCGCATCCGAAGTTGCATTATACGACAGCATCATCAGCAATTTTTTACTGGCAGGTGCAGCTATCGTTGTGGCAATGAGCCTGCAGTTTTATTTACCTGAAAGCAACAAATACAGCTATCTTTTAGGACTATGTATTGTTCTGGCAATTATTTGGGTCAGCATAAGCCGGGCAATGATAGTACTGCTGGTGCAAGAGGGAGAGGAATACAGTTCCTTTTTTTCGCAATCAATTTTAATAAGAGGCGCAACCGGTTTTTTAAGTATCGGGTGCATGGCACTTATCAATGTTTTGTGGTACACCTTGCAGGACCAGCTAGAAACCGATAAAAGAAAAGTGGAAGCGGACCGGTTATCAAAAGAAGCCGAACTGAATAACCTGCGCCAGCAACTGCAACCGCACTTTTTATTCAATAGCCTTAATTCAATAAATGCCTTAATCGGATCGCAGCCGCAAAAGGCAAGAACGATGATAGAACAACTCTCGGATTTTTTACGGGGCACCTTGAAGAAAGAACAAAAAGAATGGACTTCCCTGGAAGAAGAATTACAACACTTAGGGCTTTATCTCGCCATTGAAAAAGTACGTTTTGGGCACCGGTTATCTGCTACAATCTCAAATGAGGCGGCAGGTGCACAACTGCCTGTAATGTTATTGCAGCCAATAGTAGAAAATGCCATCAAGTTTGGCTTGTACGATACGACCTATGACATTACTATAGCTATAGAGGCAAAGAAAAAAGATAGCTATTTAATAGTGCAGGTAACAAATCCCTTTGACCCGGAGACAAGTTTACCCGGTAAGGGAACTGGTTTTGGCTTGAGCTCTGTGCAACGCCGCTTGTATTTGCTGTTTGCCCGGCAGGATCTTTTGCAAACAACAACGAATGAAAATGTTTTTACAACAACCATTAAAATTCCACAGCCATGAAGGCGATCATTATAGATGATGAACCACTAGCCCGCTCAATAATTAAAGAATACCTGCAAGCCTTTCCGCAGGTACACATTATAGCTGAATGCGGCGATGGTTTTGAAGGTATTAAAAGCATCATGCAGCACAAGCCGGATGTTATTTTTCTTGACATTCAAATGCCCAAGATCAATGGCTTTGAGATGCTGGAATTAGTAGAAGAACCACCTGCTGTTATTTTCGCTACGGCCTTTGATGAATACGCTATTAAAGCTTTTGAAACTCATGCTATTGATTATTTATTAAAACCCTTTAGCCAGGAGCGGTTTGGCAAAGCAGTAGAGAAATTTTTAGCACAATCAACTAATCAACAGAAGCATGTAACACAAAGCCTTGTCCAATCTGTAACTCTAATGCCGTCGCAGAGTGAACGTATTGTAGTAAAAACAGGAGGAAAGATCAAAATCATCATGCTTCCCCAAATTCTTTACCTGGAAGCTGCGGATGATTATGTAAAAATATATACGGCTGAAGGTGCTTTTTTAAAGAATAAAACAATGGGCTTTTACGAGCAAAGCCTGCCGGCATCCAGCTTTGTCCGTACGCATCGCTCCTACATTGTAAACGTGCAGGAAATAACCCGTATTGATCCTTATGAAAAGGAAGCCCACCTGGCCATTTTAAAATCAGGAGTTAAACTTCCGGTTAGTAAGGCAGGTTATGCCAAATTAAAAACGGCGCTGGGTCTGTAAAGCGTTATTAATTCCCTCTGAATATTTCCTCCATTATCTTCCTGTTGATAAATGTGCTGTGTGTTGCAAACTGTAGCAGTTCATTGTATCTTGTACGGCGTCTCAATTAAGATTATCCTTCTTAATTTGCTTTTTTTGTTACCTATCGCTATTGAAAACCGACGATACCCATAGAAACAAAAAACAGCATTGCTTATGTCGCTTACCAATACACAAAAGTTAGGTTCCGCTTTTTCTAATTTCTCTGCACGATATGCGCCTGCGGTTATTACACTTCTTATATTGTCTGCCGGATTTTACTTTTATTTTAATGTGGTTGTTTCCGGCAATGAATCTGATTTGAAGGAAAGAAATTTTCGCGGCCTTCACCGTATGGCCACAAACATTTCCGGCAAGGTTGAGAGTTATGTCGGGCAAAATGCAGCCAATTTTCTTACCGGGTTAAATTCGCCAAACCAGGCAGACAGAAAAGCGGGTTATGATCTTGGGTACAGCGTTATTCCAAACATAGCGGATACACTTCAATTCTTTGTAAGGTATTCGGAAGGATGGAACCTAATGTTCAAGCCAAAGAAATCAGCCCCAATTTTAAGAGATACTATCGCATACGCATCTGCTAAAAAATTTGTAGCCTCCTTGCTTCGCCGCGACCTTTTTCCATACTATTTGCTTGCAGTCGGTGACACGATTTTGTTCGATGAGCTCAATATTTCTCATCAGCGCATGTCCACCTTTCTTACGGGCGACTATGCAAAGGACTCCTTTGATAAAGAACAAATAAGGTCGGGTGAGATTCGTGAAGTAAGTATCGGTGGCAACGAGTATAAACTTTTTATTTTATCCTTTATCGTAGAAGGAAAAAGTGAATTTAAAATAGGTGGATACATGCATGTTGAAACCTATGTAAAGGAACAACGCTACATACCAACATACGCATTTTTATGGTTGTTGATCGGAATCATATTGGTACTGCTGATGTTTCCACTACTTAAGATTTTTCTTATGCAGCGCTCTGAGCAAATGCTTGTGAGTAACTCTATAGCACCATTTGCATCCCTCCATGTTATAGGCGCCATTGTGGTGCTGGTTGCCATCAACAGCTATGTGCATTTTAACTTAGTTCTGTTACCGGCAAGCAGCGATTTAAAAACACTTGCTGATAATACCCAATCAATTTTTGTTAATGAACTTGATGCCGCAATGGTTGAAATGGATAGTGCTAAAGCAGCAGTGAAAAAAGATACGGGTTTGCTTAAAGATTGGAAATTTCCATTACAAGTTCCTAGGGTGTCCTTCAAAGATTCCACTGACAATACAATCAAAAGTCGTGATAGCGTACCTCGTTATAAACCCGGCGAAATATATCCTTATTTCAAACACCTCGTATGGACTGACACTGCAGGGCAACAGCAATATCGGTGGACAACAAATCCCTACCTGTCTAAAAACATTAGTGTACGTGACCGCGATTATTTTAAAGCCGTTGATAGTGAAAACTTATGGCTCAGGGACGGCAAGCCATATTACTTCACGGTCATCTCTTCGTGGGTAGCAAGCGAAAAACTGGCGGTAATTTCAAGGCCATTCTCCAAAGAAGATAGTTTATTAACTGCAAGAGGATTGATGATGCAAAGCCTTAGTGGTTCTTTCCGTTCTATGTTTAATGCTTTGTTACCCACAGGCTATGGCTTCTGCCTGGTAACTGCAAATGGCGATGTAATTTTTCATCACGATGAAAACAGGAGCCTTAATGAAAACCTTATTGAGGAATGCACAGACAAAGAAACGTTGAAAGCCCTTCTCAAGACAAGATCATCAGGCTTTGCGGAAAGCCGGTACTCAGGAAGCAGTAAGCGGTTTTATGTAAAGGCCATACCCGGCATGCCCTACTCAGTAGTTTCCTTCAGGGATTTGAGAACTATGTGGTCGGAAGGCCTGGATGTGATCAGTTCCTGCTCCATTCTTTGCCTGATGAACCTGGCTGTTATTTTGTTCGCTATTCTTATTATCCAGGCATCGGGTTATAAGCATTCTCTTTTGCACAGCCAGTTTATTTTGGTAGGCTGGTTACGGCCAAATAAAAAACGCAGGAAGGCGTATTGCTCTGTCACTATTTTTTACTTGTATTCAATGGTATTGCAGGCCGTTTTCTTTTTGTTTTACAGAGGCAGCGACCCACTATGGCTCGTAGGTGTTTCCTTTTCCTTCTCCTTTATTTCAATATCGAATTCCTACCGGCACTACGCAGTTTTAAATGAAGACGATGATGGCAAAAAAGAACAAAGTAAAACGCCACTTCTCTTTCTTAGGGCAGCCTATCTTTTTTCCGCAGTAATTTTCATGCTCAACCTTAAGTCCGGGCAGTGGATGTTTTTTATCTCGCAAATCTCCCTGCTACTTGTTCCCTTGTTGTTTGCAAAATTCAACCTTTCAGATAAGATTTTAAAAAACCACCTGGTACAGGAAAAGGGTTTCCGTTGGTGGTATGCCCTTTCCGTTTTTTCTTTTGTAGCGGCTACGTCAATTACGCCATTGATCAACTTTTATTTGTTAACGTTTAAAGAAGAGCGCCTGCTCACGCTCAAACAGAATCAATTGGATTTTGCCAACCAGTTTATGCAAGAACCTTCTGACCCTTTTGCTACGACAACCGACAGCATACGGTTTTCCTATAATGCACCTTACCACTTTCAAAATTTTGCAGATAAAATAACCAGGCTGGCTAAAATGCCTCCTTCTAACGACACCGTGGAGAATAGCTTTGAAGCACTTTATAAAAAGATTAAACCTGCATTCTCTGATCATTCAAGAGAAATAGAATTTTTGATAAAAAGAAAGGATACCACCAGGGATTTTTATTGGCAGTATAATCCCGACTCTAGAGGGCTTACTCTTTTGTACAGTACTCCAAAAACGCAGGCTTATTTTTCTGCTTCCGGCATTGCCATCCAAAGCAATCTTAAAAGTGAATTTGAGGACACACAAAAAGCAATCAAAGACGATTGGCTTTCCCTGTTGCTTCTTTTTGGTGGGTTGATACTTTCCCTGTGGGGTTTTGTTCATCTGCTTAACCGCCTTATCGAGAGAATCTTCTTTAAAGGCTATGATGCCTCCTCTCAACGGATTGAATCAGACCTGCCCTTTATCAACTCGCTGCCCAAGGACGAAAATATTTTTATAAACGGAGCTGTAAACAGTGGAAAGAGCAAATTGCTGAAAACCTTCCTTTCCAAAAATAGCAAAGAGTTTTACGAGATCGACCTTGCCGGCTTGTCGGCAAAAGAACCGGATGGAGCGTTAGGCGCAAAAAACGATAAAGAGTTAATGACCTTATATCCCGACAGCGATCGAATAATCATTATAAGGCACCTTGAACTTTTTATGAATGATTTAGCTATGACAGAAAAAAAATTGATCCTGTTTGAATCCTTATTGCGGCTTAAGCGACAATTGGTTGTACTGTCGTCCCGCTCTTTTGATTCAATGGCGATCAGAACCCCTGATAAAGCACTCATACCTATTGACTATACAGACAGATGGTCGAATGTGATGAACCAGTTTTATAACTTATATCACCGGTGGCTGCCGGATGCAACTGGTGAGAAAGACATTGAACTCAAAACGATAAGAAAGGAAACCAGAAATAAGATGTTTATCGCCGGAAAAAAATGTATTGATAACATGGATAAGGCTGGTGAAAGCATCTTTTCAAAAATGATCAAAGCCGTTAAAGCATTCGTTTTCAAAAACTTTAGTTGGGGTAGCCGGGCACTTTCAAATGAAGAAGTTTATGGTAAGACAATTATGTATTTTAAAAGGCAGTTATTGCAATTTCTCAGTAAGCTTGATAAAGAATGTGCACACAGCGATTTTTTATGGGACTTGCGTCCGGCCGTCATTACTTATCTAGATAAAAATGCAAAAGAATTTATGAATTTTGATTTTCAGAGTGGAAAAGCATCACACCAGAATAAGGTAATAGCCAGGCACTTCATCTTGTTATATGAAAAGATCTGCTTAAAAATACAATCTCTTTCTGCTAACTATTATATGGCCGTCTGGCAATCGTTAAACCTGGACGAACAACGAACATTATACGACATAGCCCTTGATGAAATTGCCAACCCTGCCAACCGCGACATTGCTTCGCGGCTTGTAGATTTAGGTTTGGCAAAACGGGTGCCCGACATCGCCTGCTATCAAGCGATGAACACCAGTTTCAGAAATTTTATTTTTACACAGCTTGATAAAAAAGAAGTAAGCAATTTACAGGCGGACGCCAGTGGAAAAGGAAGCTGGAATAGTTTTCAGTTGCCAATATTAATGGTGGTTATCGGCATTGGGATCTTTTTATTTACCACACAAAAAGATGCGTTTACCAATATGATAACGTACCTCGGAGCAGCGGCGGGTGGCATAGCCGCTCTGTTAAGAGTGATGGCTTTAATCCCCTCTAACAAAACATAAAGGAGTTGGGACTATGTGGGTTTTTATACCTTCCTGCCTGCTATTTTTGTATGCTGATACAGCGGTGCTTTATCATATTTAAAAGTTTCTATGGAGTTTATCGATTACTATAAAATACTCGGCTTAGATAAAACTGCCAGTGACGAAGACATCAAAAAAGCTTACCGTAAGCTGGCACGAAAACATCATCCTGATCTCAACCCAAAAGATAAAGAGGCCAATAAAAAATTTCAGCAGGTAAATGAGGCCAATGAAGTTTTAAGCGATCCGGAGAAGCGAAAAAAATATGACAGGTACGGAAAGGATTGGCAGCACGCCGGCCAGTTTCAGCAAGCCCGCCAACAACAGCAACAACAATATCCTAGCGATGGGGGACAACGTTATTCAGAAGGGTTTGAAGGCGATAATTTTTCAGACTTCTTCAGCTCGCTTTTTGGCGGTGGAGGTGGCAAAACTAAAAGTACCGGCGGTTTTAAAGGACAAGACTACAACGCTGAAATTCGTCTGTCGTTACAAGAGGCTGCTGTTACACACAAGCAACTTCTTACGGTTAATGGAAAAAGTATCCGCATTACCATCCCGGCCGGCGTGCAGAACGAGCAAAAAATAAAACTGAAAGGACATGGCGCACCGGGTGAGCATGGCGGCCCGCCGGGAGATTTATACCTCACTTTTATAGTTGCCGAGGATCCTAAGTTAAAACGCCAGGGAAATGATTTGTATTCAGTAGAAGAAATTGATTTATACACGGCCGTATTGGGGGGAGAAGCAACGATTGATACCCTAAGCGGAAAAGTAAAATTGAAAGTACCACCCGAAACACAAAATGGAACAAAGGTGAGGTTGAAGGGCAAAGGATTTCCTGTTTATAAAAAAGAAGGTGAAACAGGCGATTTATATGTTACCTACAACGTAATACTTCCAACTAATCTCTCTGAAAAAGAAAAGGAATTATTTAAACAACTATCGCATTTAAAAAAAACTTCGGCGTAAACAATCATTTAATTTCTGCTGATGAATTTGTCAATCGTCCGATAAATGTTTCCTTATCTATTCTCTCCCGGCTAAAGAGCTGAGTAAATAACCCACTTAGATGGAACGAATTAAATAGCTGCGCAAGGCTAAAGAAGTTTAAATCAGGCTACAGATCAACTACAAACTTCAGAGTAATATGCAATGGCAAGCGCAGTTAAAAAGCTTGTTTCGCAAATGCACAAATTGCAAAGAAAATGAGTGAAAGGCCAGCTTCAAATTCCATGGCCTGTTTACAAAACACGGTGTTGAATAGTATGCGAACGGTACCAGTTTGTATAAATCATTACCCACCAGATTAAAATTAACTGAAGTGGAAGCCGTAAATAAGCAAGCCATACCAGGGGGTGGCCTTCCTGCGTATAATCAACAGCCATTTGGATATTGGCAGGAAAAATAAGGATCAGCAAAATAATAAGACCCCACGCCCCCGTGCTGCGTGTAACCCGAAACAGTAGCAGTATGGCAAACAAAACTTCTAATATCCCGGTTAAATAATTCAGTTGTTCATGTAAAGGGAGAAAATCGGGCATTAATCTAAGATAGCCTTCCGGATGCCAGAAGTGATTAACTCCGGCTAATACGTATAACATCGCCATCCCGTATAAGAAAAATTTTTTAGTAGCAGTCATCAGAAAAAATTTAATGCTCCAAACAACTTAAAAACCATTCCCGGTTTTTTTGCCGCTTTTGTTAAAACATCTTGAAATAAGATTTTCTTGCAATCAACCCCGGCGTTAAAAACTGAAATTTACCCGCTATGCGGTTCACTCTATATAAAGCCTTTTTACTCCTTGCCTTTATTTTCATTGCGGCATTTGCGCAGGGGCAGGTTGTAAAAGTATATGGAAAGATCACCAACAATAAGCTGGAAGCCCTGCCTAACGCAAGCGTTCATTTAAAAACTTCGTCGGTTGGCACACTTTCAAAAGATGATGGCAGCTACGAGCTTTTTATTTCACAGGGTACATATGAAGTTGTAGTAAGCATGGTGGGTTATAAAACCCGCATACTGCCGATGGTTGTTAACGATGAAACATTGCAGAATATTATACTGGAAGATGATGAAGAGAAGTCGACCCTGTCGGAAGTAGTGATTAAAGTAAAATCAAAAGACCGTGCCGACGAGATCATGAAAAAGCTGGTGGATAATAAAGAGAACATCAACAACGCAGCAAACATTTACTCCTACAAAGCCTACATAAAAGCAAGCCTGCAGGACTCAACCTTTGCGGATAAAAAAGCTGAAGACACAGCCACCAAAAAGGAACCCTCTGTTCTTATTGTCACGGAGATTTTTCTAAAAGTGGATAAGGACGGAGACAACCGCATTAAAGAAGAAAGGCTGGGTGTAAAAGTTAGCGGCAATCCCCGGCGGCTTTTTTACCAGTCAACCACTGATGGCGACTTTAATTTTTACAACAACCTCATTACAATTCCTTCCATCTCTCCCACTCCTTTTGTATCGCCGGTAAGCGGCACCGGGCTTCTTGCCTATAAATTTAAAACGCTGCGCATAGAGCGGCGCGGAAGGGAAAAACTATATACGATCTCTGTAAAGCCAAAGGCGCTGACCAACGCTACGATTGAAGGCGAAATAACGGTTTCGGATAGCACATGGAGCATTTTATACTGCCGGTTCCGGTTTCCGCAATATCATTTGCAGGAATACTCTTTTTTTGAAGTAGAGCAACGCCACGATTTTATTGATAACAAAGCATGGCTGCTGAATCAACAAAAATTTACCTATTACACTGAGGGTAGAAACAAAATAATTTCAGGTCAGACCGTTGTTAATTACTCCGATTATGAACTGGATAAAAAATTTGACAAAAGATACTTTAACAGCGAAGTAAGTATAACAACCGAGAGGGCTTATAACCAGGACAGCGCCTTTTGGAAGGCGGCACGTAAGCAGGCCCTTTCTGCAAAAGAGGCAGACTTTATGAGGTACAGGGACAGCTTATTTGCTATTACTCAAACAAGGGCTTACTTAGATTCTACTGATAAGGAAATGAACCGCATTACATGGAAGAAGATTGGCTTCTTTGGACAAACTTTATACAACCGCGATAAAGAGCGAAGCTGGTATCTGCCGCCACTTATCTCCCTTTACTCGCCTTTTGCTTTTGGTGGCGGAAGAATTAATGCCGCTATTGGGTACGGTAAATTTTACCACACCCGTAAAAATCTTTTTTTCAATGCCAGCTTAAGCTATGGTTTGCGCAATAACGACATTAATGGGTCGGTTGATTTAAACCGGAAGTACAATCCATTTAACCGTGGGTATTATACAGCGTCTGTTAAACGCGAGTTTCAGTTTATTTATGAAGGCGATGCTTATATCAACATGATAAAGCGCAGTAACATTTATTTGAATAATGCAGTAAGTGTTGGACATGGCCTGGAAATTTTTAATGGATTGTTTTTGCACAACGAGTTGTCAATTGCGCTGCGGCGTTCGGTAAGTAATTATAAAACCGGCAATTTAGTAGATAGTTTATTGGGCGATGTTTTAAACAACAATCAGCCGGTGCCCTTTCAGCCTTACAATGCGCTTTATGGTAAGGTAAGATTGGAGTACACACCTTTTCAAAAGTATAGACGAGAGCCATTTGAAAAAATAATTTTGGGTTCTAAATGGCCAACGGTTTACGTAGAATGGCGCAAAGGAATTAAAAATATTTTAGGGTCGGAAGTTGATTTTGATTACATAGAAGCCGGCTTGCTGCAAAGACTGAATCTTGGCCTGTTGGGTCTTTCCAACTATACCGTTAGCACAGGAAGCTTTTTAAATACTGCAGGCCTGCGGCTGATTGACTACAGCTTTCAACGCCGCGGCGACCCCTTATTATTTATGAACCCGCACCGTTCCTTCCAGGCGCTGGATTCTACATTTCCTGTTTTTAAACGCTTTTATGAAGCCCACTACGTGCATGAATTCAATGGTTTTTTATTGAATAAGATCCCTTTACTAAAAAAATTGAAGCTTCGCGAAATTGCTGGTGCAGGTTTTTTATTTACCCAGGAGCGCAACCTGCGTTATGCAGAATTGTTTGCCGGAATTGAAAGAGCTTTTCAATCGCCATTTAACCCGCTGGATAAATTTAAAGTTGGTGTGTACGTTGTTACTTCGGCAGCTAATAAATTCAGTAATCCTATCCAGTTTAAAGTAGGCTTTACTACCTGGAGCAAGCGAAGCGGGAAATGGTATTGATATCTTTCTTTATGCACCTTCCATTTGCATTTTAGACTTTTTATTTTTTTGAATTATTACCTCTGCATACGTCAGGCGACATTGTAATTGACAACTTTTACCAATTTAGGCTGACATATCCATGTAACTCCTGGCGCAATTAACCTCTTTTTTGACGCGATTATACCCTATTTGTCTTGTAGTTAAACAGTAGGTTTGCACACTTACAAATCAATTATAATAACTATGGCACTAATCAATCCTCACATTAACTTCAACGGAAATGCCGAAGAAGCCTTTACCTTTTACAAATCAGTATTTGGCGGAGAGTTTGCAAAAGTTATTCGTTTCAAAGACCTTGCAAGCCCTGAATTCCCAATAGCGGAAAAAGAAGAAAATAAAATTATGCATATTGCTTTGCCTATCGGTAAACATAATATGTTGATGGCAAATGATGTTCCGGAAATTATGGGAAAAACAAACGAAAATGAGAACAGAAGCAAAATTGTAATAATTGCGGAAAGTAAAGAGGAAGCACACAAATTATTTGATGGGCTTTCAGTAGGAGGACAAATAGAAGGGCCTATTGGTGATAGTCCCTGGGGTTCTTATTTTGGTTGTTTTAGAGACAAATACGGTATTGAATGGATTGTGGAATTTGACCAAGAATATAACGGAAAAATATAAATGGAAACAACGAACGCCCAACAAAGTATTTGCAAAAGCAGGGCTGACGGATGTAATTGAACATTTGTACTTCTATCAACATTTGTGCAAAATTGAAGCTGACGAAATTCTGCTGCCGTGCCTTCGCAAATACCCGAAACGTTAGCGGCAACCGTATGAAAACAGCAATCTTCATAGTTTCAATTATAATAATTCTGCTGTTCATTTCGTGCAGACAACCAAACGCGAAGAAAACTGCTATTGTTGATTACAAAGACTCTACAAAAACGTTCGTTGAGAAGAAGAAGAGCAGGAAAAGATTGACAGTACAAATGATGACGAAATATTAACTGGGGCTTTAAAAATTGCTGAACAAAATAAGGCACATATCAGATTTAAAAAGAATCATGTTGCATCAATACCCGGTAGTTCCTACCTGGTGGATATTGATATAAGTAGTGACTTTTATTTTACGAATAGGTCTTTGTCTTAAAACCTTTCCGATATGGCAAATAACCGGGAAACGCCAATTGAAATCAGCGCAACCGAATTTAAAAAACTGGGTCATCGTCTGATTGAGACCATCGCTGATTTTATTGATACAATTAAGGATAGGCCAGTTACACCTGGTGAAACACCCAAACAACTGCAAGGTTTACTTGGTAATGCATCTTTACCGGAAAATGGTACACCTCCGGAAGAACTATTGGCTAAAGCTTCGGGCTTATTACTCAATCACTCACTGCTAAATGGACATCCCAAATTTTTAGGGTATATCACTTCCTCTGCGGCGCCGATTGGAGCCCTGGCAGATTTATTAGCCGCTGCAGTTAACCCAAATGTCGGAGCGCAAATATTAAGTCCAATTGCAACCGAAATTGAAAAACAAACGGTAAGATGGCTTGCTGAATTCATTGGTGTTTCTTCTGACTATGGGGGCATACTAGTTAGCGGAGGCAACATGGCAAATTTCACCGCTTTTGTAGCGGCAAGAACTGCCAAAGCGCCAAAAAACATAAAAGAAGATGGTATCTCAAATTCAGAAGCCAAACTGGTTATTTACTGTTCAAAAACTACGCATAGCTGGATAGAAAAAGCGGTGGTTTTATTTGGCCTTGGCACTAAGTCAATTCGCTGGATAAAAACAGGCGCTGATAATAAAATGGACAATGAGCTTTTGGAACAAACCATAAAAGATGACTTGAAAGCTGGCTATAAACCTATAATGATCATTGGCACTGCCGGAGATGTTAGCACAGGTGCGGTGGATGACTTAAAGCGTATTGCCGCCATTTGTAAAACATATGACTTATGGTTTCATGTAGATGGGGCATACGGCATACCGGCTGCCATTGTTCCGGAAATGAAGCCGCTATTTGAAGGAATTGAGGAGGCGGATTCTATTGCCCTTGACCCGCATAAATGGCTATACAGCCCGCTTGAAGCCGGATGTACTTTAGTAAAAGATCCGCAGCACTTAATCGATACTTTCAGCTCCCATCCGGTGTATTATAACTTTGATAATAGCGATGAAAGCCCATGGCATAATTATTACGAATACGGGCTGCAGAATTCCCGTGGCTTCAGGGCATTAAAAGTATGGCTTGCCTTACAACAGGTTGGACGAAGCGGTTATAGTAAAATGATCAGTGAGGATATTGAATTATCTAAGCTATTATTTGAACTCGCTGACAAACACCCCGGACTTGAGGCCATAACTCAAAACTTAAGCATTACAACACTACGATATGTTCCCGCAGATTATAATGCTTCTACTGAAAACAAGGAAGCCTATTTGAATAAATTAAATGAAGCATTAGTAAATGAATTCCAAAAGGGAGGTGAGGTATTTTTATCAAACGCAGTTGTGAATGAAAAATATTGTTTAAGGGGTTGCATTGTAAATTTCAGGACGTCAAGAAAGGACATTGAGGAGATCGTAGAAATAATAGCAAAGGAAGGCCGAAAATTGCATCAAAAGCTTCAGATGAAATAGCAAGCCATAACTTCATATTAAACATTGTAAACCTTAAAAATGATGGAGCAACCTTTTACTATTGAACGGACATTTAATACTTCTATTGAAAACGCCTGGAGCGCACTTACTGACAAAGAACAAATGAAAGCGTGGTATTTTAATATTCCAGAGTTTAAACCTGAAGTTGGTTTTGAATTTACATTCGATGGAGGAAATGAAGGAAGGAAATATGTACACCTTTGTGAGATAACAGAAATGGTAGTGAACAAAAAACTTGGTCATACCTGGCGTTATAAAGGCTATGAAGGCGTCTCTTATGTACTGTTTGAATTATTTGCAGAAGAGGCTGGCACAAGAGTAAAACTTACGCATGAAGGCCTGGAAACATTACCGCAAAGCAACCCGGATTTTAAGAAAGAAAACTTCTCTGCAGGATGGAATCACATTATCGGTACATCGTTAAAAGATTTTTTGGAAAAGCCATCATGATAAGCCGACCGTGTTTGTTGTAGCTACCATCAGCCTGTGGCTTTGTAACACACAAATAAATTTCTGCAAGCTTCATCTTAAATAAAACCATGAAAAAAGTAACAGGCATGGGTGGCCTCTTCTTCAAGTGCAAAAACCCTGACAAAATGAAAGAATGGTACAAGACTCATTTGGGTCTGGATACAGATGAATATCGTACCAACTTTGAATGGAGGCAGACCGACGACAGCAATAGAAAAGGCTATACTCAATGGAGCCCGTCTGCAGAAACAACGAAATATTTTGAACCCTCCGGCAAGGAGTTTATGATCAAATACCGGGTAGTGAACCTGGAAGTCTTAGTTGATGAATTAAAGAAAGAAGGTGTAATCATAACCGATGAAATTGAAGCTGTCGAGTACGGCAAGTTTGTTCACATTATGGATATGGAGGGAATAAGATTGAACTATGGGAACCGAATGATGGGTAGTATGATAAGATAGTAGGTGGCAGAACAAAATAGTCTAGCTCACCTACCTTTCTTTCCTGCGATGCAGGGATGTTTAAATGGACATACAATAAATAAAAGGGGACATATCAACTTCAAAGACGACATAATTACTACTGAAAATCTTGCTTCCTATTATTAAACGTCGCAGTAAAAATTTTAATACCGCCATATCGCAAACGCTTTTTCAATGCTGGTAATGCTGCGATTCATAAGGCACAACAAACAACAAAATGAAGACTGTAGCAATATCTTTTATACTGGTATTTTTTACAACCGTTCTATTCGCCCAGAAGAATAAACCGGCTCAAACAGGCAACACCCAACCTTTTGTACTTGGTGTTATTGACGAAATTCAATCAACAACGTTGAGAGAAAAAAGAATCCTTAACATTTACCTTCCCGAAGGCTACAATAGGAACGATACCACTAAATATCCTGTTACCTACTTACTTGACGGTTCTGCAGATGAAGACTTTATACATGTTGTTGGCCTTTTCCAGTTTAACACCTTTTCATGGATAGATCGGGTTCCTAAATCAATTGTAGTAGGCATTGCTACCGTTGACAGGAGAAGAGATTTTACTTATCCCACAACAATCGAAAAAGATAAAAAAAGTTATCCCACTACAGGACATTCGGATAGCTTCATAACTTTTATAGAAAAAGAGCTGCAGCCCTTTATAGAAAAAAAGTATAAAGGCAACAATGCAAAAACTATTATCGGGCAGTCTTTAGGAGGATTACTGGCAACAGAAATTTTAATAAAAAAACCGACGCTGTTTAATAAATACATCATCGTCAGTCCTAGTTTATGGTGGGACAATGGCTCGCTGCTAAATCAAACATCATCTATATTATCGGATGCTTTTCTTCATAAAACAGATGTCTACATCGGTGTTGGTAAAGAGGGGCTTACACCTACCGATGCCCCCCGTGTAATGGAAGCAGATGCTAATTTATTAGCAGAAACAATCAGGAAAACTAAAAGTAAAACGGTCCATGTTTATTTCGATTACTTACCGCAGGAAGACCATGCAACAATTTTACACCAGGCCGTTTTTAATGCGCTTAGGATTTTATACCCTGCGTCAACTACCCACAAATAACAGATGAAAAGAATTAACTCAATTGATATCGTCAGGGGAATTGTGATGGCGATAATGGCAGTGGACCATGTACGGGACCTGGTACATGTAGACTCAATCGGACAAAGCCCTACAAATTTAGAAACGACTACACCAATACTGTTTTTTACAAGATGGATTACTTATTTATGCGCACCCATTTTTGTTTTTTTGGCAGGCAC
The DNA here is from genome assembly GCA_028288675.1 of Flavisolibacter sp. Classification (GTDB taxonomy): domain Bacteria; phylum Bacteroidota; class Bacteroidia; order Chitinophagales; family Chitinophagaceae; genus Flavisolibacter. The sequence goes on from JAQBNG010000168.1 coordinate 21,012, forward strand.
ATCTGCCTATATAACTTTTAGGAAAAACAATAATATTTCATTGACCAGAAGCTTTCTAATTAAACGGGGGCTTTATCTTATACTACTTGAATTAATTGTGGTGAATTTCGCATTGTTCTTTGATCCGGGTTTTCACACAATCATTTTTGAAGTAATTGCTACTATTGGATTTGGTTTTATCGTTCTTGGGTTATTGCTTAACACATCAGCAAAATGGCTTGGCATTATAGGGCTGGTCATACTATTTTGCCACAACCTAAGTCCCTTTATTCCACTTGCAGCAAATTCAATTGCAAAAGCTATCCTCAATCTATTTTTCAGTCCCGGAGCCTTACCCATTTTTTCTAACAGAGTGTTTGTGATGGCTTACCCGCCCATTCCATGGTTAGGTATTATGCTGGTGGGCTTTGCTTCGGGAAAACTTTTTGAATTAATGGAAGAAAAAAGAAAAAGCTTATTTATTAAAATCGGCATCGGTGCTTTACTCTTATTTATCGTTATCCGCTATATAAACATTTATGGTGATTCAGTGCCATGGTCGTCACAGAAAAGTGCTGTTTTTACCTTCCTGTCTTTTATGAATGTTACAAAGTACCCGCCATCCCTGGCCTTTTGCTTAGTCACTTTAGGTATCATGTTTTTGATGCTTTCATTTGTTGAAGGGGCAAGGAATAAGCTTTTACAAATTGCCTCTGTTTATGGAAAAGTTCCACTATTCTATTTTATCATCCATTTTTTTCTTATCCATTTTATAATGGTTGTAATAATGTTGTTGCAAGGTTTTTCCTGGTCGCAACTGGATTTTGCATCCGGCACTTTTGGCAGACCCAAAGGTGTACAAAGTGGTTTGGAACTTTGGGCTATTTACTTGATTTGGGTAAGTGTAGTTGCCATTCTGTATAAGCCTTGCCTTTGGTTAGGCATATATAAACAAGAACATAAACAATGGTGGTTGAAATATATATAAGCTTCAAAAAAGGAAGGAGTCTGCCGTCTGCCAGACCTTAGCTGCTAAGCCTATTGCACCTTCAAATAATCATGGTACAGGTATCGCAAGAGTTTTTAAAACAACCATTCCTTTGCAAGTTTGTTGGCTACTTATTCGCTATCCGGCATCACGTTCAACATCTTCAACCTACTTCCCTCCTTCTCCCATCCAACTGTCGCTTCTCCATTTGTAATTACAAGATATTTTACCGGCACTGTAATATTATACCG